>CAXTFX010000005.1:0-27865 GCA_964243185.1 uncultured Chthoniobacterales bacterium | reverse complement strand
CATCTACTTCGGGCACACGGGGGTTCACCTCCTGCCCTTCATCAAGGTCTGGGACAAGCCCTGCGTGGTTTCCTTCCACGGCGCCGACGTCACGGTGCGCGATCACCAGCCGGGTTACGCCGCGCAACTCCGCGAGTTGCTCGCCACGGTGCCCCTGGTGCTCGCGCGCTCGGAGTCGCTGCGCCGCTGCCTGATTGACCTCGGGTGCCCCCCGGAGCGCGTCGCCCTCAACCGCACGGGCATCCCCCTGGACCAGTTCCCCGCCGTGCGCCGCGTGCCGCCGGAGGATGGCCGCTGGCAGCTCGTGCAGGCCTGCCGGCTGATCCCCAAGAAGGGGCTGTTCACGACGCTGACGGCCTTCGCGGAGTTCGGGAGGGTTTACCCGAAGGCCACGCTGGTGCTCGCGGGCGACGGCCCCCTGCGGGCGGAGTTGGCGGCGTGGGTGGCCCGACACGGCCTGGAACGGCGGGTGCGCTTCCGCGGGTTTCTTTCCCCCGAAAAGCTCTACGCCCTCTACGTTTCCTCCCACCTGTTCGTGCATCCCAGCGAGCGCCTGGCCGACGGCAACCAGGAGGGGGTGCCCAACTCGTTGCTGGAGGCGATGGCCACGGGCCTGCCGGTGGTGGCCACCACCCACGGGGGCATCCCCGAGGCCGTCACCGACGGCACCGACGGGCTGCTGGTGCCCGAGCGTGACCCCGCGGCCCTTTGCGCCGCCCTCTGCCGGTTGACCGAGTCCCCCGACCGTTGGGCGGCGATGGGTCGGCGCGCTTCGACCGCGGTGGCGACCCGGTTCGAGAGCGGCGCGCAGATCGCCGCCCTGGAGGGGGTTTACCGCCAGGTGCTCCTCCGCGCGGGGGCGGCGGCCGGGGAGAGCGCGACCGCGCGCCCCACCGCCCCCGCGGGGGTGCCGGCGCCGGTGGGCGGGGCGGGGTTGTGAAACGATTCTTGCTACCGTAACGCCGGCTCCAGGGCGTCCAGCAACCGGTCCAGGAACACCCGTTGGGCGGGGTGGATCTTGTCGGCCGCCTGGAGGAGATCGAAGAACTCCAGCCGGTCAATTTCCAGGTATTCGTGCCACTGGCCGGAGCGCGGCGGCCACTCGCGCCGGTAGGTGTTGCGGTCGGTGGGCGCCGGCAGGGGCAGCGTGGCGGCGCCGTTGAGCGCGGTCGGGGCGGGGCAGGCCCATGCGTGGATGGTCTTGCCGCTGCGGAGCTGGGTGGTGCCCAGGGCCATGAGAGCGGCATCCGCCCCGACGTGCAGGCCGGCCTCCTCGGCGAACTCTCGGCGGGCGGCGTCGGCGGGGGCCTCGCCGGGTTCCACCATCCCTTTGGGAATGGTCCAGGAGCCCTCGTCCTTGCGGGTGTAGAACGGGCCGCCGGGGTGGGCGAGGAGGACCTGCGGACCGTGGTCGGCCCCCGCGACGCGCGAGCGCCACATCAGGAGGCCGGCGCTGACCTGTTTGGCACGGGCGAGCGGGCGGGACATGCGCCATCCTAGCACATTACGCCGCCCCGTTCACCTCGGCGCCGGTCCCCCGGGTGCGGGCGACGAACGCGCCGACGGCCCCGCGGATGCTCTCCCCGACGCGCGCCTCCGGGTGGACGAACTTCGGGGTGAACCACGGGAACAGCCCGATCAGATCGTGCGTGACGAGGATCTGCCCGTCGCAGTCCGGCCCGGCGCCGATGCCGATGGTCGGGATGGCCAGCGCGGCGGTGAGAGCGCGCGCGGCCTCGCGGGTGGCCAGCTCGATGACGACGGCAAAGCCGCCCGCCGCCTCGACGGCCCGCCCGTCGGCGACCAGCGACCGCAGGCCTTACTCCGTGCGGCCCTTGACCTTGTAACCACCCTCCTCGCGGACCTGTTGGGGCAGCATCCCGACGTGGCCCAGGAACGGGATGCCCGCCGTCGTCAGGGCGTCAAGCTGCGCGCGCACGGCGACGCCGCCCTCCAGCTTCACGGCCCGGGCGCCGGCGTCCAGGAGCTGCCGGGCGTTGGCGACCGTGAGCGCCGGGTCCGCGTAGGCGCCTGCCGGCAGGTCGGCCACGAGCAGGGCGCGGGAAACCCCACGGGCCACGGCGCGGGTGTGGTGGACCATGTCGGCCATCGTCACCCCGACGGTGTCCGGCAGCCCGAGGACGACCATGCCGACGCTGTCACCCACGAGGATGAGGTCCACGCCGCTCTCGTCGAGCAGCCGGGCGGTGGGATAATCGTAGGCGGTCAGACAGGCCAGCTTGTGGCCGGTGGTTTTGGCGGCGCGGAGGTCGGCGGGGGAGAGCATGGGGGGCGGCGGGCGAAGGGTGGCGGAGAGGCGCAGACTTCTTACCATTCGGAGATGAAGGGGCGGACGGTGGCGGGGTCATCCGTCAAACCGGCGAGGAGTTCGGCGACCGTGCGGGACTGTCCCGGCAGGCGGAGTCCGGGCTGGAGGGCGGCCAGCGGGACCAGGACGAAGCGGCGCCGGGGCAAGCGGGGGTGGGGGAGCGTCAGCGCGACGGTTTCGCGCACGAGGTCCCCGCAGTAGAGCAGGTCGAGATCGACGGTCCGGGAAGCGTTGCGCGCGCGCGCCGCCGGCCGGCCGAGTTGTTGTTCAATGGCGGCGAGATCGGCCAGCAGGCGCTCGGGCGAGTCCGCCCAGGGGATTTCCACGACGGTGTTGAGGAACGCGCCGGCGCCGGGCTCGCAGCCGACGGGGGCGGTCTCGAACACCGGGGCGGAGCGCGGGCGGGATCCGGGCGGCGACGACGGCAGGAGGGCGCGGGCGGCGCGGAGGTTGGCCAAGCGGTCGCCCAGGTTGGAGCCGAGGGCGATGCCGGCGCGGGCCGAGTTCACTTGATGAAATACCCCGCCACCTTCCAGCGCCCGTCGGTGTCGCGCAGGCAGGTGACGGTCTCGACGGCCGTTTTCTTGCGCTCGAACTCGGTCTGGAACTGTAGGAACACGTAGGCGCCGTCGGGCATCCCCGGCATCGTTGCGGAGAACTGGGAGACGGCGGGCTGCCGGCCGGTGGACGGGCCGAGCGGGAGGCGCACGTTGCCCAGCAGGTCGGTCCACTTCGCCTCGGTCGCGGCGCGCTGGAAGAAGGGCGCCGCCTCCTGCCAGCTCCGGCCATACTCCCCGGCGTCCACCCGGCGGAGCCACGTTTCCGCGGCGGCGCGGGCGGCGGCGATGTCGGCCTGGTGGCCCGCCCCGGCGCCCGGCGCGGCGGGGGGCCCCTGGGCGCGTCCCGCCGGGGAGGGGAGCGCCAGGCTGAGAACGGCGAGGGTCAGAACGGCGAGCGGGCGCGGCGGTTTCATGGCGGGGATAGGAGCTCCGCTCAAAGGTCGCGCAGGCCGAGAACGTCTTCCATGTCGTAAAGGCCCGGCGCGCGCCCCGGCTCCGCGACCCAGCGGGCGGCGCGCAGGGCGCCGAGGGCAAACAGCTCGCGGCTGCCGGCGCGGTGGGTCAGTTCCAGGCGCTCGGCCGGTCCGGCGAAGAGGATGGTGTGCTCGCCGACCACGTCGCCGCCGCGGACGGCGTGAACGCCGATCTCCCCCGGCGCCCGCGCGCCGACGTTGCCGGCGCGGCCGTGGCGGGTGTCCCGCTCGTAGGAAAGTTCGCGGGCCTCGGCGAGGATTTCTGCCAGGCGCCGGGCCGTGCCGCTGGGGGCGTCCTTCTTCAGGCGGTGGTGGGTTTCGATGACCTCGAGGTCGAACTCCGGCCCGAGGATCGCGGCGGCGCGGCGGGTCAGCCAGAACAGGGCGTTGACGCCGACGGAGAAGTTCGAGGCGAAAACGATGGGCGTTTGGCGGGCGGCGGCGGTGATGGCCTCCCGGGCGGCCGCGTCGTGCCCCGTCGTGCCGAGGACCAGCGGTTTGCCCGACGCCACCGCCGCCGCGAGCACGGCCGGGGTGGCCTCCGGCAGGCTGAAATCAATGAACACGCCGCCGCCGGCCCCGAGCCCGGTCACGGCGCCGGCGTCCCCCGTGCCCTCCCGGCCGACCTCGGCGTGGAGGTGGAACCGGTCCGGTTCCCGCCGGGCGCAGGCCGCGATGGCTTGACCCATGCGGCCCCGGGCGCCTACGAGGATGACGGCCAGCGGGTCGGAACCCGGCTCGGGGGGGAGGTTCACGGCGTCTTGACCAGACCGAGCGCCGCGAGGGTGGCCCGGAGTTGCGCCCGCGTTCCCACCTCCATCTCGCACAACGGCAGGCGCACGCCGGCGTGCGGCAGGTCGCCGGCGAGGTGCATGGCCGTTTTGATGGGCACGGGGTTGGGCTCGATGAACAGGTCCTTGCAGAGCTGGTAATACCGGGCGTGGAGGTGTTGCGCCGCGTCCGTCTTACCGTGGTTCCACGCGCGGACGAGGTGGACCATCTCGGCGGGCAGGAGGTTGGAAACCACGGAGACCAGCCCCTCCGCGCCCGCGGCCAGGAAGGGGAGGTTCAACTCGTCGCAACCGGAGAGCACGGGGAACCCCGGCGGCAGCGCGGCGCGCAACTGGCTCACCCGGTCCACGCTGCCGCCGGCCTCCTTGATGGCCAGCACGTTCGGGCACGCCGCCGCCAGCCGGCGGGCCGTCTCGACGCCGATCTCCACCACGCACCGGCCGGGGACGCTGTAGAGCACCAACGGCAGCGCCGTGGACTGCGCGATGGCCTGGTAATGGCGGAAGAGGCCCTCCTGGGACGGCTTGTTGTAGTAGGGCGCCACGAGCAGGGCGGCGTCGGCCCCGAGCCGCTCCGCCTCCCGGGTCAGCGCGATGGCCTCTGCGGTGGAGTTCGAGCCGGTGCCCGCGATGACCTGGCAGCGCCCCCGCGCCGCCTCCACGGCCCAGCGGATGACGGCGGTGTGCTCGTCGTGGTCGAGCGTGGCGCTCTCCCCGGTGGTCCCGGCGGGGATGACCCCGTCGATCCCGGCCGCGATCTGCCGCTCGATCAGCGCGGCGAAGGCGTCCGCGTCGGGGGCGCCGGCGGGGGTGAAGGGGGTGACGAGGGCGGTGTAGGTGCCTCTAAACATAGGTAGCGGGAAGTTAAACGGAAACCTCGCCCCGGAAAGCAAAGTCCGCGGGGCCGCTCAGGGTGACTTGCTGGAACTCGAGGGGGCCGACACGCTCGAAGCCGATGGTCAACGCATCGCCTGCCTTGACCCGCACCGCCACCGGGCCGGCCGTCAGCCCGTGCAGCTCCGCGAAGACCAGGGCCGCGGCCGTCGCGCCCGTGCCGCAGGCCAGCGTTTCGTCCTCGACGCCCCGCTCGTAGGTTCGCAGGCGGATTTCCCGCGGGCCGACGGTCTCGAAGAAGTTGGCGTTCGCCCCCTTGGGCGCGAACCGCGCGTGGTGGCGCAGGGCCGCGCCGAGACCGCGCACGTCCACCTCGGCCGTCATGGCCACGGGGACGACGACGTGGGGCACGCCCGTGTTCAGGGCGAGGGCGCGCACGGTCTGCCCCGCGGCGGTCAACTCCCCGAGGTCCGCCCCGCCGTGGGGCACGCTCATGCTCAGGGTCACGGTTTCGCCCTCGATCCGGGCGCGGATCACCCCAGCCATCGTTTCAAAGGCCACCCATTCCCGCTCCCGGCTCTCCCCCCCGCCGCCGGCCTCCAGGTGCGCGGCGAAGCGGGCGAAGCAGCGGGCGCCGTTGCCGCACATCTCCGCCTCGCCGCCGTCGGCGTTGTAGTAGCGCATCCGAAAGTCGGCGTGGCCGTTCTGCGGGCGCTCGACGACCAGGACGCCGTCGGCGCCCACGCCGCGGTGCCGGTCGCAGAGCCGGGCGACGGCCGGCCCGTCCAACGCGAGGTCGCCGGAGCGGTTGTCGAGCAAGACGAAGTCGTTGCCCGCGCCGTTCATCTTCACGAAAGGGAGCTTGTGCATGGGAGGGGTCAATCTAGCCACGGATGGAACGCGGGTGAAACCCGGATTTTGGCGAGCGGCGGACCCCCCACCTTTGTCATCCGCGTCGCCCCCCGGGGCTAACTTCCTCGGACCGCCTGAACCATCGGCCGCACGAACGCCTCCACGCGCGCCGCGAGGTCCGGCTCGGCGCCCCATTCACCGACGCGCCGGACGATGGCGCTGCCCACCACGACCGCGTCCGCCCCGGCCGCCGCCGTGGCCCACGCCTGTTCGGGCGTGCCGATGCCGAAACCCACCGCCACGGGCAGATCCGTCACCCCGCGGATGAGCGCGAGCCGTTCCCCCAGGGAGTCGCTCACCTCCGCCCGCTCCCCGGTGACCCCCTCGCGTGAGACGTAGTAGAGGAAACCCTCACCCGCCGCGGCGATGGCCCGCACGCGCGCCGGCGGGGTGGTCGGCGCCAGGAGCCGGATGAAGCGCACGCCCGCGGTCGCGCTGGCGCGGGCCAGCTCGCCGTTGCGGACCTGCTCGTCGGGCGGCAGGTCCAGGGGTAACACGCCGTCCACCCCCGCCGCGCTCGCCGCCGCGAGGAAGCGGCCGAAACCGAACGCATAGACCGGGTTCAGGTAGGTGTAGAGCACGATGGCCACCTCCTCGCCGGCCGCGCGCAGGTCGCGCACGAGGTCGAGCACGCCCCGCACCGTCGTCCCGCCCGCCAGCGCGCGGCCGGCGGCGAGCTGGTTGACCACGCCGTCAGCCAGCGGGTCGGAGAACGGCACGCCGAGCTCCACCACGTCCGCCCCCGCACGGGCCACGGCCCGCACCAGTTCCCCCGTGCGCGGCAGGTCCGGGTCCCCGGCGGTCAGGTAGGCGATGAATCCCTTCCGCCCGGCGGCGCGCAGGCGGGCGAAAGCAAGGTCAATGCGGTTGGGGGAAGTCACGGGCGAGAGGGAGCCAAGGTCCAGGGTGCAGGGTGCAAGATGCCGGAGTTTCGGGAACGACGCCATCCCACGGCTTTAGGCATCCAGCATCCAGCACCCTGGACCTTGCCCCTTTTTCTCCCCACTTTCCCGTTGGCACGCCGGGGCGGACCTCGTAGGGTCGCGCCCTGCCTATGACCCGCCGTCTGTTCCCGCGCCGTCTTCACGCCGCCGCCCCCTCCTTGTTCGCGGTTGCCACCGCCCTCGGTCTCTCCGCCTCTGCCGCCCCGGCCCGCGCCCAGGACCCCGCGCCGGGCACCCTGGATGATACCTTCAACATTACCCGGGTGCGTAACCCCGCGTTCATCCCCGCGCAGACCAACTTCACGCCCTTCGCCCTCGCCCTCCAGCCGGGGCAGGACCCCGTCACGCCCGGCACCCTCTCGAACGTGCGCGAGATTCCCGCCGCCCAGACCAAGCTCCTGCTCGCCGGGGACGCGGCCACGCTCTACCGCACCTTTCTCACCCGGACCATCCGGGCCACGACCAGCTACGACGATGACGGGGTGCCGGTGACGACTTTTACCGGGCCGTTTAGACCCGGCGACATTGACGCCACCTTCTTCACCTCCCCGTCCGTCTCGAACGGCTTCGGCAACGGCAACCGCATCACCTACGCCCTCGCCGTGAACGCCGACGGCGGGGTGCTCGTCGGCGGGCTCTTCGGTCTGGCCACGTCGAGCGGCAGCGTGTTCGCCAAGCAGGACAAGAATTTCATCCTCCTCAACTTCAACGGCGACACCGAGATCACCAACAACCTGGACGCTGACGGCAACGTCACCAGCACCACCCAGGGCCCCTTCAACACCAACGTCGGCGCGGGCGCCAACGACGCCGTGCTCGCCATCCTGCGCCGCTCCACGGTCGTGCCCGGCGAGAGCGAGGGGCGCATCCTGGTCGGCGGCCAGTTCATCCGCTTCGCCAAGCTGGACCGCGGCCGGGTCGTCCAACTCCTGCCCGACGGCTCGGGCGACGCGGACTTCAACCGCAACCTCGGCACCGGCGCCAACGGCATCGTCTTCTCGTTGGCGGAAGCCGTCGGCCCCGGCGTGGACGCCTCCGGGCTGGGCTTCTTCGGCCGCAACGGGCAGACCTACGTCTGCGGCGACTTTGACCAGTTCAACGGCAGCGCGCCCGGCAAGCTCGTGCGCCTGAACGCCGACGGCACCCGCGACACCACCTTCGCCCCCCGGATCACCGGCCGCGCCATCGCGGTCGCCGTGCAGCCGGACGGCCTGGTCCTCGTCGGCGGGGACCTCGACACCATCAACGGCACAGCGGTCAACAACCTCGCCCGGCTCAACCTCGACGGGAGCCTGGACCCCGTGTTCCTGGCCAACGCCAGCGCCAGCCTGTCCTCGCCCAACAACATCCCGCCAACCTCCGTCTATGTCCTGCGCGTCCAGGCCGACGGCCGCATCCTGGTCGGCGGGAACTACCTGCAACTCGACGGCACCTCGCGCCGCTACCTCGGCCGCCTCAACGCCGACGGCACCCTCGACGGGAGCTTTGACGCGGGCAACATCCTGTCCCAGGCCACCCAGCAGGTCGTGGAGGTGACGCGCGACCCCTCCCTCGGCCGCGCGACCGACCTGGTCTATGCCCAGACGCGGGCCGACCGCAAGGAGGTGCCCGGGGACGAAGGGTTCTTCCCGAACCCGGTCCGCCGGCTCTTCGGCGACAACACCGCCGCCAGCGTGGCGGCGCTCCCGGTGGGCGCCCCGCTGGTCCGCATCGGGGCGGACGGGCCGACCGCGACCGTGGGCGACCTCACCCCGCGGCCGGACATCGCGGCGGACCCCAACGCCAGCCGGGCCGTGCCCAACCCCGGCGTGCCGGGCCTGTTCCGCGTCACCCGCGCGGGGGACCTGACCAACGACCTAACGGTTCGCCTGAAAGTGGTCAACGGCGGCGGCGCGCCGGCCCTCTTCAACTCCGCCTACAGCCTGCAACTGCTCATCTCGGAGACCAACGACCTCGGCGTCGTGGTTCCCGCCCTGGACGTTCCCCTGGCCAACCCGCGCTTCGACGTGGTCATCCCCGCGGGGGAGAGCACGGTTTCCTTCCTCGTCACGCCCCGGAACGACGGCATCGCCCAGGGCGATCAAACGGTCACGCTCAAGGTGAAAGCCTCCGCCGATGGGTCCTACAGCCTGCGCGCCGACCAGCGCGCGGCCACCGTCACCATTCTCGCCAACAACCTCTAACGGCCCGCCTCCGCCCATGTCTTCCCCGTCCCGCCCGCCCCTGCTCGCCACCGTCACCGTCGCCGCCGCCCTCGTGCTGGGCGCCGCGGCCGGCTGCGAGAAACACCACGCCGAAGAACCTGCCGAGGGTTACGGCCACGGCTCCGCCCACCCCGGCTCCAAGGGCGGCGACAAGCACACCCCCGACGGCTCGAACATCCGGTTCTCCGACTCCCAGGGCATAGACGTTCGAGCCCCGCACAAGGAGCAGGGCGAGAGCGAGATCCACGCCTCCGGCCCCGAGCACGGCGCCCCCGGCCCCGGCGGCCAGCACGACTCCGAGCACAAGCCAGACTGACCCGGAAACGGAACGCACGGCGGGGGGCGCGGCCTCCCCCCCGGCGGCGCCTCAGACCTGGCGGACGTTGATCAACGCCACGTTGCCGAACACGTCCGCCGTGTTGGACCCGCTGCCGCCGGCCACGATGGCGTAGCCCGTCGGGTAGTCGAACGCCCCGCCGTCGGACGAGTCGTAGGCGACGCCCCCGTTGCTCGGGTCGTCGATGAACACCGTGAAACGGTCGTTGTCCTGGTCGCCGCGCAGGGTCACGTCGTAGAGCCCGGTGCTCCCCGCGGTGTTCGCCAAGCCGACGGCGATGTCGTCGTTACCCGTCCCGCCCGTGACCAGCAGGATCAGCTCCCCGTCGAGCCGGAAGGCGTCCACGCTGGAGAAATCCGCCGTGATGGTGTCCGGCCCGTCCCCGCCCGCGATGGCCACGTCGAACCGTGAGGTCGGGTCAATGACGATGGTGCCCGCCGCCCCGTCGCCGTTGACGCTCAACTGGTCGGCCCGCTGCCCGCCGTCCAGCGTGACGAACACGTCGGAGCCGTGGAACACTCCGAACGTGCCCTGGGCGACCGTCACGTGCCCCTCGTCGTTGCCATTGGCCAGGGTCATGGAGACGTCCAGCAGCCCGCCGTGGTCCACGGCGCCCGCCAGGGTGTAGTTGACCACGTCGTTGCCCGCCGTCCCCGACGCGTCGTCGCTACCGTCGGTGTGGACGCGCAGGGTGCTGTTGTCCACCGCGCCGAGCACGCGGACGTCAATGGCGTTGTTGCCCGCGTTCGGGCCGGGGCCGACGAGCACGTTCGTTTCCACCACGGACCCGCCGGTCACGGCGCCGAAGAAGCGGACGTTCACGGCGTTGTTCGGCCCGTTGGGCACGATGCCGAGGACCAGCCCGGAGTGGTCCACCGCGTCGGCGGAGACGTTGACGGCGTTGCCGCTCGCCCCGCCGTTGGCGCGCAGCGAAACGTCGCTGTCCAGGATCGCGTGGCCTTGGGCGTCGAAGGTGATGACGTCCCCGGTGGCCCCGGCGCCAAACTTGAAGTTGAAGTCGTGCCGGACGCCGGCCATGTCGCTGGCCAGGAGGTAATCCAGGCGTTCGCCCGTCCCCGAGAGCTTGACCTTCACGCCGTCGAAGATCTCGTTGAAGACCTGGAAAAACGGGTTCGGCCCGTCAATCTGGACCGTCGTGGTGCCGGCCGCGTCGTTCTCGGTGACGGTGACGTGCGCGCCGGGGTCGTTGACCTTGATGGACACGTCCTCGGCCCCGCGGTGGTTGAAGTCCCCCGTGGCCACCGTCGCGCTGGGCACGAGGCGGTGTTCGAGGTTCTCCACCAGGAGCGCGGGCAGGTCGGTTGGCGCCGGGGCGGAGGAAACGCGGGCGGCGGGGGTGAACCAACGGCGGAGCAGGGAGGGTTTTGACATGGGAGAGAAGAGAGGGAGGTTCGGGGCACCCGGAAGCGCCGGGGGAGTTGGAACATTCAAACCCGATTTCGCTCCGTGGTCGCGCCCTTGGTGAGAGATGGGGAAGCGGTCCCCACCGCCGGCCCGACGGAAGACTTTGCGGATAAACGGGGCCGCCCCGGCGCGCCCGTGCGAAAATTTTCCGTGCTCGCCCGGCTGGACCTCCGCGATTTCCGCTGCTTTTCCGCCCTGCGGATCGGGTTCGTCCCCGGCGTCCAGTTTTTCACCGGGGCCAACGCGCGGGGCAAGACCTCCATCCTGGAAGGCGTCTGCGCGCTCCTGCGGCTGGCCTCCCCCCGGGCGGCCACCCTGGCGCCGCTCGTGCGGGCGGGGGCGGAGAACGGCTTCGGCCTGCGCGGGGAGTTCGGCGGCCGGCAGATGGAGTTCCAATACGGCCCCGAGCGCCGCCGCCTGGTGCTCGACGACGTGGAGCAGCCCAGCCCCGCGGCCTACCTGCGGGTCGCCCGGCTCGTGTATTTCGGCAACGCGGACCTGGAGCTGGTCCGCGGGGGAAGCGAGGGCCGGCGGCGGTTCCTGGACTTCCTCGGCGCCCAGATCGAGCCGCTCTACCGGGCGAACCTGCGCGCCTACGAGAGGGCCCTGCGCTCCCGCAACCGCCTCCTGAAAACCGCCCCCGGCCGGCGGCGCGAGATCGAGGCGTTCGATGGCCCCCTCCTCGAAGCCGGCACGCTGCTGACCGGGCTGCGGCGCGCCCTGGTCGCCGCGCTCGGCCCGTGGGCCGCCCGCGCCCAGGCCGCGGTGAGCGGGCGGGCCGCCGACGGCGAAACCCTGGCGCTCCGCTACGTGCCCGGCGCGGGGGAGGGCCCGGACTTCCCCGCGGCCCTGCGTGAGAGCCGGGCGGAGGAAACGCGCCGGCGGCAAACCCTCGTCGGCCCCCACCGCGACGACCTGGCCCTGGCCCTCGACGACCGCCCCGCGGGTCCCTTCGCCAGTGAGGGCCAGCAGCGCACGCTGGCCCTGGCGCTCAAGCTCGCGCAGGCCGGCCTGCTGGAATCCGTCGCGGGCGCCCCGCCGCTGCTCCTGCTCGACGACATCTTCGGCGAGCTGGACCCCGACCGGCGCAACCGGCTCCTGGCCGCCCTGCCCACCGGCAGCCAGCGCCTCGTCACCACCACGCACCTCGGCTGGCTGGACGGCCCCGCGCCCGGGCCGGTCTGGCGACTGGAGGAGGGCGGCCAGTTGACGCGCGAGGACGATTGCCCCTAACCCCGGAAATATTTAAGCGGAGGTTCCCGCTTGCCAGTCGCGCCGGGCCGCGCATGGTAACGGCGCGCTCGTGAGGTGAGGCTGGGTAGCTCAGTTGGTAGAGCAGAGGACTGAAAATCCTCGTGTCGGGGGTTCGATTCCCTCTCCAGCCACTTCCTTCTCAAAGGGTTTGGAGCCGAACTGACCCTTACGGGAAAGGCAGGGCAATCAGCGTTTTGGGAGCCCGAGCGCGGGGGGGGCCCTCCAGAAGACGGCTTCGCAAGGCGCGGCCCGCTGGCCGGGGACGCCGGTCACGGGCACCTCTGCCCGCGGGTGGGCAGGGCACACACGATGGCATCCTGGACGCCTTCGAGCTGGGCTGGAAGCTGGCCGCCGTCGTGAGAGGCGAAGTGCCAGAGAGAACGTGCATCTGGCTCCAACCCGCGGACTCCGGCGAGCGAGGCACGGGCCGGTTGCGTCCGGATGCCCCCGGGGGAGTTCCCGGCCGGCTGGGCGATGGCGGCAGCCGCCCCGGCGCCCCCGGCGGCGGCGCGCGTGGACGTGGGCCGGACCGTCGGCGAATACCCTCAACGCGGCGTCTGGCACATCCTGACGGGCTGCGACCACCTGCTCTTCGTCTCGGCGCTGGTGCTGGGGGCGGCGTTTTGGGAACTGGTCCAGGTGATCGCGGCATTCACCCTGGCGCTCACGCTGACGCTGACGCTGGCCACGCCGGGGCGGGCGCGGCTGCCGGGCTGGTTCGCGGAGCCGGGCATCGCGGCCTCCATCGTCTTCGTGGCGGTGGGGGACGCCGTGTTTCCGCGCGGGGTTCACTCCCGGCGGCGGCTGGCGGTGGCCTGCGGCTCCGGGCTGGGCCACGGGCTGGGCTTCGGCCGGGAGGGCGTTGCGCTGGGGATCGGCGGCGGTGGCGCTGGGTGGGGCGTGGTTCCTTGTGCAAGCCCGGCGTGGCGCGTAGCCTGCCGACCCGATGCGCGTTCCCCGCCTGTCCCTCGCCGCGTTCGCCCTGCTGCTAGGCTTCGCGCCCGCGACTGCTCGCGCGCAAACCTCCACCGTCAAAAAGGTTTACCTCGCCCCGGACGACCACACGGACTTTCTCTGGACGGCCACGGAAGCCGAGTATTACGGCTACTTCCGGGACATGCTCGACTTCTACCTCGACGCCGCCAACGCGACGGCCGGGGAAACGGGCGACCTCCAGAGCCGCTTCACCCTCGACGGCTCCCTGTGGCTCAAGCTCTACCGCGACGGCTCGGCCCAGTTCGCGCCGACCGTTTCCCCCGCCGTGCCCGCCAGCCCGCGCTGGGGCGAACTCGTCAACCGCCTCCGGGACGGCCACATCACCCCGGTGATGACCCCGTTGGTGGTCAACTGGGGCGCGGTGCCGGCCGAGGCCGTGCTGCGCTCGATGTATTTCCCCGGCCACCTGGAGCGCACGCACGGCTTCCGCTTCCTCCTGGCGCAGGAGGTGGAGGTGATGACCCTGCCCTACGGCCTGGGCGCGCTGTGGGCCGGCGCGGGCGTCAAGTATTCGTGGAAGGGCGTTTGCAACTGCGCTACCGCCGTGCCCAGCGCCAACGACCGCGACCGGGAGATCTACCGCTGGCGCGGGCCGGACGGCTCCAGCATCCTGATGAAGTGGAACTCCCTGCTCGACCCGAGCACGGGCAACGTGGACCCGGACTACGGCCTGCCCGACCCCTACGGCAACACCGCCTCGCCCAAGACCGACGCCAACGAATCCGTCGGGGGTTACGCGGAGGCCCGTTTTCCCAAGGCCAACACGGACTTCGTCACCACGGGCGCCGCGAACAACGGCTTCCTCGGCCGCTACCCCTTCGACGCCGTCGGCCTGTTCGGCCAGGGCTGGGACGACCGGAGGATGCTCTCGCTCAACGTCCAACGCTTCGCCAAGGATGACGCCGCGGCCGCCCCGCCCGGCCGGCAGGTGGTCGTTTCCAACACCCTGGACTTCTTCCGCGACTTCGAGGCCCGCTACGGCAGCGACCCGCGGCTGACGGACTTCAACGCCTCCTTCGGCAACGAGTGGGACGTGGCCCCCGCGTCCCTGGCCGAGGTGTCCGCCCGGGTTAAGCGCGCGACCGAGAAGCTGCGCGCCGCCGAGGCGATGGCCGCGGTGGTCAGCGTGTTCAACCCCGGCTTCATGGCCGGCCGGGACGCCGACCGGGAGCGGGCGTTCCTGGACCTGGGCCTGTATTTCGAGCACGACTTCGGCGACGGCGGCCCGGGCTGCTCCGCCGCCGAGCGCCGCGCGTGGGCGCGCCGGCTGGCCGACGAGGTGGACGGCTACGTCAACACCCTGCACGACGACGCCCGCGCCGCCCTCGCCGCGCTGGTCGCCCGGCCGGGGAACAACGGGGCCAACCCGCGCTTCGTCGTCTTCAACCCCCTCGGCTGGACGCGCACCGAGGCGGCCGACCTGCCGTGGACGGGGACGGCGCCGGTTCACGTCGTGGACGTGGCCACCGGCCAGGAGGTGCCCGCGCAACTCGTCCCGACGGCCGCCGCCCCGCAGTCCTTGCGCGTGCTGGCGGCGAACGTGCCCTCGGTCGGCTACCGCGTCTTCGAGGTGCAACCCGGCGCGGGCGGGACGTTTCCCAACCCGCTGGCGAACCCGTCCGCCGGCGTCGTCAGGAACGCCGACTACCAGGTCACGGTCGCCGGCCGGGGCGCGATCACCAGCCTCAAGGACCTCGCCAACGGGGGCCTGGAGTTCGTCAAGAACAGCGGCCTGCGCTTCAACGACCTCAACAGCACCGGCAGCCCGGCCAGCGGTGGCACCGTCGCCGTCGAGGGCAGCGTCGGCCCCGTGTCCGTCACCCTGAAGGCCACCGCCACCGCGCCCCCGGCCCACGTCACGCGCGTCACCCTCTACGCCGGCCCCTCGCGTCGGGCCGACGTGGTCAACGAGGTCACGCAGGGTTTCGACAACGCCCCGCGCTACTGGACTTTCCGCACCGCCCTCAACGCCAGCCCCGACACCCGCCACGAGGAGATCGGCGCCATTCTCCTCGCCAAACTCACCACCGCCGGCGGCCACTACTCCCCGCGCAACGCCCGTTACGACTTCCTGACGTTGAACCACTTCGCCAGCATGACCGGCAGCATCGGCAACGTCGCCGCCGGCCTGACCCTCGCCAACGCCGACGCCTTCTTCCTGCGCCTGGGCAACTCCACGACGGCCACGCTGGACACCGCCACGCCCGACCTCCACCCCATCCTCGGCGGCCAGCTCGGCGGCTACGGCTGCGACTCCCAGGCGGGCGACTCGTATTTCCGTCAACGCTTCAGCCTGCGGACCCACGCCAGCTTCGACGCGCCGAGCGAGATGCGCTTCGCCTTGGAAACGCAGAACCCGCTGGTCGGCGCCGCCCTCCCTGCCAGCGCGAACGCCACCGGCCCGCTGCCCGCCGGCAGCTACTCCTTCGCGGCGGTGGACAATGCCAACGTCCTGCTCTGGGCGCTCAAGCCCCACGACGACGGCCCGGTCCGGGGTCTCGTCGCCCGCGTCTGGAACCTCGCCGGGACCCCGCAGACCTACACGCTGACGACCGCCCGCCCCGTCGGCGCCGCCCGGCGTGTTACCCACGTCGAAACCGACGACGCCACCCTGCCCGCCCCGACCGTCGCCAACGGCGCGCTGACGGCCAACGCCACCGCCTTCCAGCTCCAGACCCACCGGGTGCTCACCGCCTTCGAGGCGTGGCGGGAAACCCGCTTCGGCCCCGACGCTGCCAACCCTGCCCTGGCTGGCGACAACGCCGACCCCGACGGCAACGGGGTCAACAACTTGCTCGAATACGCCTTCGGCCTGGACCCGCGCGCCCCCGCCGGAACCGGGGTCCCGCCGCCCGTCCCCGGCCGCGCCGCCGGGGGTGACGGCGACCACCTCACGTTAACCTTCACGCGCCTGAAGGCCGCCACCGATCTCGTTTACACCGTGGAGGTTGCCGCAGACCTCGCCCACGGCCCCTGGCAGAGCGGCCCGGCCGTGACCGAGCAAACCGCCGTCGTGGACGGGGGCGCCACCGAGCGGGTGACGGTGCGCGACCTCGCCCCCGTCACCGGCAACCCCCGCCGTTTCCTGCGCCTGCGCGTTTCACGGCGGTAGCCTCCCTCCGCGCGGCGGGGCCGCAACCCGGGCGTGCCCGACGGCCTGGCGTCCGGGGTCGGCGTGGATTTCTGGCTGAAGTTGCCCTCCCGTGATAAGCGGCTAACGGTGCTAACAACCCGTCGCCGTGCCGGGGGCAAAGCGGCCAACTCCGCCTCCGACACGGCTTCGAGCGCGGAGGCTTTGGTAAGGAGGTCGAAGGTGTCCCCGGCCACCCCTTCCCGGTGCGACTCCGCCGCGTTGGCAACGTAGTCAAGCCACTGGTCCGGGCGGATGCCGACCGCGATTTCGTCATCGCCTTTCCGGTCAAAGGCCAGCCCGTCGGCCAGCGCGCGGTGAAGGCTGTTGGGGTCAATCTGAACCGAGGGGGACGGCAACGTCGGGTCGGCGTCCTCAGGAGTCAGCGGCAACCTGCTCGCAAGGAGTCGAACGCTCCCGCGCCACATCCGGGGAAACCAGCTTGCGGAACCTCGCTTCCTTGGCGCCACCGGGAGCGATGAGGCGATGGCCCGGCCCGCAGGTGAACCTTTTTCCTGCCGCCAAGCGCGGCCCCTTTCCCGATTCTCAATTTGTTCGCAGCCCTCCCCCCGGGGCGAAATGCGTTCCCTCCCTCGCGGCTGGTCTGCGCGCCACCGGTTTACAGCGTGCGCGCCGGCCGCAGGGTCGTGTTGCGCCCTGGGAGGTCGTTCAACGGACCTCGGGCGATGCCTCCCCCCTACCGCTGGGGTGGGGCGCGCCGGTGCGCGGTCAACCCCAACCCCCCAGACAAAATATGAACCCTGCCGTCCAAACCCAAAGCGCCTTGACCTCACCGCCGGCTCGCCGGGCCGCCCCAGGCGCCGGCCGCCGGCTCGCGGCCGCCGCCCTCACCCTCCTCCTCACCACCGCCACCACCGGCGCCCGGGGCCAGGACGCCACGCAAAAATGGGTGGGCACCTGGGCCGCCAGCCCGCAGACCCAGGAGGCGTTTTTGGGAGCCCCCGCGCCCACGCCACCCGTCTTCACCAACCAGACCCTGCGCCAGGTGGTGCATACCTCCCTCGGCGGCAGCGGGGTGCGCGTGCGCTTCTCCAACGCGCTGGGCACGACGGACCTGGTCATCGGCGCGGCCCACGTGGCCTACCGCGGCGGCGGCGCGGAGATCCAGGCCGGCAGCGACCGCACCCTCACCTTCGGCGGTCGCCCCGGCGTCACCATCCCGGTGGGCGCCCTGGTCGTCAGCGACCCGGTCAGCGACTTCGCGGTGCCGGCCTCGAGCGACCTGGCCGTGAGCGTCTTCCTGCCCAACGCCACGGGCACCACCGCGCACAACGAGAGCAAGCAGACCAACTACACCCTGCCCGGCGACCAGACCGGCGCGGCGCAGCCGACGGTGGCCGCCACCCAGTTGCCCTACTACTTCCTGAGCAACGTGGAAACGATGGTCAGCCGGAACACGCGGGGCATCGTGACCCTGGGCGACTCCATCACGGACGGCACCAACTCGACGGCCGACACCAACCAGCGCTGGCCCAACTTCTTCGCCCGCCGCCTGCTGGCCAAGCCGGGGGCCAGGGGCCACCAGTATGACGCGGGGGTCATGGACCAGGGCATCGCGGGCAACCGGCTGTTGCACAACATCATCGGACCCAACGCACTCTCCCGCTTCGACCGCGACGTCATCGCCCAGGCGGGCGTGACCGACGTGATCCTATTGGAGGGGATCAACGACATCGGCTTCGGCGGCTTCGTGCCCACAGAGATCGTCGGCGCCGACGACCTCATCGCCGCCTACCGGCAGATCATCGCCCGCGCGCACGACGCGGGGCTGAGGATCTACGGTTGCACGCTGACACCCTTCGCCATCACCGACCTGGGGGGGATTCCCTACTACAGCGACGCGGGTGAGGCCAAGCGCCAGGCCGTGAACGTCTTCATCCGCTCCGGCGGCGAGTTCGACGGGGTCATTGATTTCGAGGCGGCCCTGCGGGACGGGAGCAACCCGCCGCGCATGTTGCCGCAATACGACAGCGGCGACCACCTCCACCCCAACGACGCGGGTTATCAGGCGATGGCCAACGCCATCAACCTGAAGCTCTTCAAGCACAATCCCTGAACTGTTCGCCCGGACAAAAACGGGTTTCCCAGGTGGGTGACGACCTCCGGGCGGCATCCACTTGGACTTTCTCGGGGGCCGGGCGGCGGGCGAGGGAGGGACGGCGGCGGTCCTAATCTCCGGGGTTGACCTCGTGCACGCGCAGGCACGTCGCCCGCCGCCCGGAACTGCCATGCTCGATAAACGGGGGGACCTGCGCGCGGCAGGCGTCGAGGGCGTAGGGGCAGCGGGGATGGAAGCTGCACCCGGCGGGCGGGTCCAGCGGGGAGGGCGGGTCGCCGGCGAGGAGCAGGCGGGAGCGGGCGCGTTCGCGGACGGGGTCGGCGATGGGGACGGCGGAGACGAGCGCCTTGGTGTAGGGGTGCAGCGGGCGGGCGAAGACCTCCGCGGCGGGACCCGTTTCCACGATCCGGCCGAGATACATGACGGCGATGCGGTCGGCGAGGTGGCGGACGACGGAGAGGTCGTGCGAGATGAAGATCAGGGACAGGCGCAGCTCGCGGACCAGGCCAGCCAGGAGGTTGATGATCTGCGC
This sequence comes from uncultured Chthoniobacterales bacterium, assembly GCA_964243185.1. Taxonomy (GTDB): domain Bacteria; phylum Verrucomicrobiota; class Verrucomicrobiia; order Chthoniobacterales; family SZAS-18; genus CAXTFX01. The sequence goes on along the minus strand of CAXTFX010000005.1, from coordinate 9,064 downwards.
CTGGATGGACACGTCCAGGGCGGAGACGGGTTCGTCCGCGACGATGAGCCGCGGCTCGACGGCCAGGGCGCGGGCGATGGCGATGCGCTGGCGCTGGCCGCCGGAGAACTCGTGGGGATACCGGCGGGAAAAGCGCGGCGCCAGCCCGACGCGGGCCATCAGGGCGGCGACGCGGGCGGGCAGCTCCCCCGCGGGCAGCTCCGGCCGGTGGGCGGCGATGGCTTCGGCCAGGGTCGTGAAAACCGTCATGCGCGGGTTGAGGGAGGCATACGGGTCCTGGAAGATCATCTGGAACCCGGCGCGGGCCCGGCGCAGGTCCCCGGCGGACAGGGTGGCGAGGTCGCGCCCGGCGAAGAGGACGCGGCCGGCCGTGGGCGGGAGGAGGCGGAGGACGGTGCGGCCCAGGGTGGACTTGCCGCAGCCCGATTCCCCGACGAGCCCGAGGACCTCGCCCTCGGCCAGCGTGAGGTCCACGCCGTCCACGGCGCGCACGGTGCCGACGCGGCGTTTGCAGATGAACCCGCGCTCCACCGGGAAGTGGGTGCAGAGGGCTTCGAGGCGGAGGAGGGCGGACATGGGGAGCGGGTTTCGTCCGCAGATTACGCCGATGACGCAGATTAAAGGCAAGGGGTTCCAGAGTTCCGGCCGCGGTGTTTCCCCGCTCCTCTCCATCTCTAAAAGATAATCTGCGTCATCGGCGTAGTCTGCGGACCAAGCAACCCCCGTGCGGGCGCGAGGTTCACCCCCCGGCCACGAAGGCGTCGTCCACCGCGGCGGCGTGGCCCTCGTCGTGGAGCTGGAGGTCGCCGCGTTGCACCCGCGTGCAGGCGGACCAGTGGCCGGGGGCGACCTCGGTGAGATGGACGGGGGCGTGGCAGACGTCAGCTCGGACGAACTCGCAGCGGGGGGCGAAGGGGCAGCCGGGGAGGGGTTTGGAGAGGTCCGGGGGCATCCCGGGGATCGTGTGGAGGTCGGCGCCCTTCGGCTGGAGGGCGGGGATGCTGCGTTGCAAGGCGCGGTTGTAGGGGTGCCGCGGCGCGTGGAACAGCGCGTCCACGGGGGCCGTTTCCACGACGCGGCCGGCATACATCACGAGGACGCGGTCGCAGACGCCGCTGACCACGCCGAGGTCGTGGGTGATGAACAAGATGGCCATGCGGTGTTCCCGCTGGAGGCGCCGGAGGAGGTCGAGGATCTGGGCCTGGACGGTGACGTCCAGGGCGGTGGTCGGCTCGTCGGCGATGAGCAGTTCGGGCTGGGTGATGAGCGCCATCGCGATCATCACGCGCTGGCGCATCCCACCGCTGAACTCGTGCGGGTAGGCGCGCAGCCGCCGCTCCGGGTCCGGGATGCCGACCTCGCGCAGGGCGGCGAGCGCGCGGGCGCGGGCGTCGGCGCGGGGGATGGCCCCGTGAATCTGCAGGGGCTCGACGAGCTGCTCGCCCACCCGCAGATACGGGTTCAGGGAAGTCATCGGGTCCTGGAAGATCATCGCGACCCGACGCCCGCGCACGTCGGCCAGCTCCCGGCGCGAGGCCCGCAACAGGTCCAGGGTGTTGCCGTTGTCACCGAACGTCGCCCGGCCGCCCTCGACGCGGCCGGGCGGTTGCGGGATGAGCCCGAGCAGGGCGGCGCACGTCACCGACTTGCCCGAGCCGGACTCGCCGACCAGGCCAAGGGTTTCGCCGGGGTGGAGGGTGAAGGAAACGTCGTTGACGGCCCGGGTGACGCCGGTGCGCGTGTGGAAGGCGACACGCAGGTTTTCGACTTCGAGCAGAGGCATAGGGGAAGAGCCCACGAAACCCGCGAAAGGAGAAGGCAGAAGACAGAATGGGATGAGATCCGGTTTCCTGTTTTCCCCTTGATTTCCTGTCCTTCTTTAGCCGCTTTTCGCGTGTTTCGCGGGCCACTTAATCCTTTGATGCCCGGGGGTCGAGCGCATCGCGCAGGCCGTCGCCGAGGAAGTTGAAGGAAAACAGGGTCAGGGCGAGGGCGAGACCGGGGAAGACCAGCAGCCAGGGGAACTCCTCCATGCCCTTGGCGCCCTCGCCGATCAGGGTGCCCCAACTGGCGTCCGGCGGTTGGACCCCGAGGCCGAGGAAGGAGAGAAACGCCTCCAGCAACATCACGGCGGGGACGGTCAAAGTCGTGTAAACGATGACTGGGCCGAGGATGTTCGGGATGAGGTGCCGCAGGAGGATGCGCCGGCGCCGGAGGCCGAGCGCCTCCGCCGCCTCGATGAACTCCACCCGCCGCAAGGCCCGGACCTGGCCGCGGACGATGCGGGCCATCGTCAGCCATTCCACCGCGCCGATGGCGGCGAACAGGAGGACAAGGCTGCGGCCGAAGAAGACCGTGAGGAGGATGACGAAAATCGTGAAGGGCAGGGCGTAGAGGATGTCCACGACGCGCATCATCACGGCGTCGGTTTTACCTCCGAGATAGCCGGCGGCCGTGCCGTAGAGGACCCCGATGACCAGGGCGACCAGCGTGGCGACGAGCCCGACGGCCAGGGACAGCCGCCCGCCGTGGAGCACGCGGGCAAACAGGTCGCGGCCCAGGGTGTCCGTGCCCATCGGGTGGTGCCGGGAGGGGGCGCTGGCGTAGAGGGCGAGGTCCTGCGCGTTGGGGTCCGGCGCGAGGAGCGGGGCGGCGAGGCAGAGCAGCGCCAGCCCCGCCAGGAGCCCGGCCCCGGCCACGGCGAGGCGGTTCCGGCGGAGGCGGCGGAGGGCGTCGCCCCAGAGGGAGGAGCGCTCCTCCGGGCCGTCGGCCAACGCCGGCGGGCCGGGCGGGTCCAGGGTGGCGGCGCGGGCGGGTTCGAGTTCCAGCATGGGAAGGGAAAGGGAGGGGTTTTAATCCAGGCGCACGCGCGGGTTCAGCCACGCTTGCAGCACGTCGGCCAGCAGGTTGAAGGGCACGATCAGGACCGCGTAGAAGATCACCGTGCCGAGGACCAGGGAGTAGTCGCGGTTGAAGGCGGACTGCACGAAATACCGCCCGATGCCGGGGACCTGGAACACCGTTTCCACGATGAACGAGCCGGAGATCAGCCCCGCCAGGGCCGGGCCGAGGAAGCCCACCGTCGGGAGCAGCCCGCCGCGCAGGGCGTGCCGGAAGACGACGCGGGTCTCGCTCGCCCCCTTCGCCCGGGCGGTGCGGATGAAGTCCTGGGACAGCGTTTCCAACATCCCGCCGCGGGTCAGGCGCGCGACGTAGGCGGCGTAGTAGAGCCCGAGGGTCAGGGCCGGCAGCACGCGGTCGGCCGGCCCGTCCCAGCCGGAGGGGTTGAACCAGCCCAGGCGCAGGGAGAACAGCAGGATGAGCAGCGGCCCGGAGACGAACGTCGGCACGCACACGCCGGCCATCGCCAGGGACATCGGCACGTAGTCCGTCGCGGTGTTCGGGCGCAGCGCGGCGACCAGCCCGGCGGTGACGCCCACGCCGAGGGCCACGAGCAGGCCGTAGCAGCCGAGCTCCAGGGAGGCGGGAATGCCGTCGCGGATGATCTCGTTCACCGTCCGTCCCGGGTAGCGCATGGACGGCCCCAGGTCGCCCTGGAGCAGCCGGCCCCAGTAGTCGGCGAACTGGCGCCACATGGGCCGGTCGAGCCCGTAGTGCGCTTCCAACGCGCGCCGGACCTCGGGCGTGACGTTGCGCTCGGCGTCGAACGGCCCGCCCGGCGCGGCGCGCAGCAGGAAAAAGGTCAGCGAGATGAGGACGACGAAGACGGGAACGCTTTCCAGCAGTCGGCGGAGGACGAATCGGAGCATGGCGGGCGGGGGCGCCCAAAGCACCACGCCCGCCGGTCCCCGGCAAGGGAAAAGGGAGGACGGCCCGACCCGCTCAGGCCGCCGTGACCCGCGCCTGGAACAGACCCGCGAAGGCCGGACGCACGCTCCAGGCGACGATGGCCCAGAGCACGGCAACGACGATGGCCACCGGCAGACCCGCCGGGGCCATGAGGACGTGAAAGAGGACGATGTTGACGATGATCGGGGCCAGCAGCGTTAGGGCCAGGGGCACGTAGCGGTTGACCAGGAGCAGGAGGGCCGGGGCGAGCTGGAGCAGGAAAACGGGGACCAGGTAGCCCGACCCGGCCAGGGCGCCGAGGAACTGCCCGGCCACCGGGTTGGCCGGCGGCGGCTGGGGGATGAAGTGCAAGAAGCCGTTGAGGCCGAAGACCAGGAACACGAGGCCGAGCAGTAGGCGGCAGACGAGGGCGGCGATTTTCACGGGAGTTGGGCGTCGGGGGGCGGCGTTACGCGGCGGCGGCCAGTTCACCGATCCGGGCGCGCGCCCGCTCCAGGCTGCCCTGGCGCACGGCGTCGGCGCCGGAGGTGTTCTCGGCGTGGATGAACTCCACGTCCGTGAGGCCGATGAAGCCGAGGATGGCGCGCAGGTAGGGGTCCTCGTGGTTGAACTTCTCCATCGCCTCGCCCGGCCCGTAGCCGGCGCCGCCGCGGGCGGTGATGACGACCACCCGCTTGCCCGCGGGCACCAGCCCGGCGTAGGTGGCCGGGTCGAAGGTGCGCCGGGCGCGCACGACCTGGTCCACCCAGGCTTTGAGCGCGGCGGGGATGCCGAAGTTATACATGGGCGCGCCGACGAGGATGAGGTCGGCGGCGAGGAGTTCGTCCACGAGCGCGTCGGAAACGGCGATGGCGGCGGCCTGCTCGGGGGTGTGGTCGGCCGGGGCGCTGTAGGCAGCGGCGATCCAGGCCTCGCTGACCAGCGGCACGGGCTGGCGGCCGAGGTCGTGGTAAACGACGCGGCCCCCGGGGTGAGCCGCCCGCCAGCGGCCGGCATACTCGGCCGTGAGCTGGCGGGAGTGGCTGCGTTCGCCGCGCGGGGAGCTGTCGAGGTGGAGCAGGGTAAGCATCGCGATGGAAATTAGTTTAACGTTGAACGGTCTCGCGGAGGTTCCACCGCGGGCCGTTTAACGTCAAACCGATTTTTTCGGCGCGGCCGCCGCGGCTTCCATCCCCGCGGCGCGCCGGCCGAGCTTGCCGCAGAGCCGGCCCAGCTCCTCCTGCTCGGCGGCGGTCAGCGCCCCGGCGAAAAGGTCGGTCAGGGCGCGCGCGTGCCGGGGGAAAAGGTCGGTGATGAGGGCGCGGCCGGCGTCGGTGAGTTGCACTTGGACGTAGCGGCGGTCGGCCTCGGAGCGTTGCCGGCGCACCAGGCCGTCGCGCTCCAGGTTGTTGAGGACCAGCGTCAGGTTGCCCGGGCTGGTCAGGTGCTTGCGCGCCAGCGTGCATTGGGGCAGCGGGCCGAGGTGGAGCAGCGTTTCCAGGACGCCGAACTGGCTGCCGGTCAGGCCCGCCGCCGCCACGCCGCCGTCGCCCGGGCCGCCCAACCGCCCGCCGACGGAGGCGGCGCAGCGCATGAGCTTGATGAAGGCGTTGAGCGCGCGCCGCTCCTCCGGTGGGCCGCGGTGGTGGGTGGGCATGATACGACGGGGCTCCCTATCCACGCGGGCGACGGCGGGCACAAGCCCGCCCGGGTGCTCAGGGTTGGAGGGAGACGTATTTCCACTGCGGGTGGTCCAGCAGGTTCGAGCGTTTCCCCCGCACGCTCGGCTGCTGGAGCTTGAAGCGGGTGTAGAAAAAGAGGGGCACGAGGGGCACGTCCCCGAGCAGCACGCCCTCCGCGCGCTGGAGCGTGGCGAGCCGGGCGGCGGGGTCCGCGGCCTGGAAGGATTCGGCCAGCAACCGGTCGAACGCCGCGTTGCTCCAACCCGTGTCGTTGTTGCCGTCGCCCGTCCGCATGATGCCCAGGAAAGTATAGGGATCGTTGTAGTCCCCGATCCAGCCGGCGCGCGACACCATGAAGTCGAGCTGGTGCTGCGAGTTGATGTAAACCTTGAACTCCTGGTTCACCAGTTCGACCTCCACGCCGAGGTTGTTCTTCCACATCGCCTGCACGCTCTCGGCGATGGCGCGGTGGCTTTCCAGCGTGTTGAACAGGACCTGGATCTTCGGCAGCCCCTTGCCCCCGGGGAAGCCCGCTTCGGCCAGCAGACGCTTGGCGCCTTCCAGGTCCGCCGGCACCGTGACGGTGGGGCGGTAGGCGCCCGTCGGCGGCACGTAGGAGTAGGCGGGCTGCTGGCCGGCGCGGGTGATGTTTTTCACGATGCTCTCGCGGTCCAGCGCCATCGCCAGGGCGCGGCGGACGCGCACGTCGTCGAGCGGCGGCTTCGTGACGTTGATCCGGTAGAAGTAGCAGCCCAGGTAGGGTGTGATCGCCAACTGTTCCGGGTGCTCGCGGCGGTAGGCGTCGAGCTTGGCTAGGGGCAGCTCGAAGGTTTCGTGCAGCTCCCCGGCGCGGAACAGCCGTTCCTCCACGTCGAGGCTGTCAATCGTGAGAAAATGGATCTCCTTCAGGCGCACGGTCTTCGCGTCCCAATACTGCGCGTTGGGCACCATGACGAGCTCCTGCTGCGGCCGCCAGTCGCGCAGCCGGAACGGGCCGTTGCCCACGATGTTCTCCGGCCGGGTCCAGGGCACGGCCTTGCGGTCCAGCGGGCCGAACTTCTGGATCGTCGCCACCGGCACGGGCAACCAGGCGTGGTGCTCGAGCATGAGCAGAAAAAACGGCGTGCGCTCCCGGAGCGTGACCTCGAAAGTGCGCGGGTCCGGCGCGCGGAAGCCGACCGCGCCGTAGTCGGCCGTCCGGCCCCGGTGGTAGTCCTCGGCGCCGGCGACGACGTAGAGGGCGTCGGCGTAGGGCGAGCCGAGCTTCGGGGAAAGGATGCGCCGGTAGCTCTGGAGAAAGTCGTCGGCGGTGACGGGCGCGCCGTCGCTCCAGCGGGCGTCCGCGCGCAGGTGAAAGGTGTAGGTCCGGCCGTCGGGGGAAACGTCCCAGCGCTCCGCCACGCCGGGGGCCACGCGGGAGCAGTCCGGGTCGGTCGGGTCCAGGGTGACGAGCCCCTCGAACAGCGCGGCCATGAGCTTGCTCTCCGGCTCGCCGTTGACGGTCTGCGGGTCCACGTCGGCCGGGTCGGTGCCGTTGTTGAGGTAGAGGATGCCCTCGCGGTTGCCGCAGGCCACGCGGGTTTCGCGCTTGACGCAGGCGGGCAGGGACAAGGCGAGGAGGAGAACGAGGGCGGGGGCGAGGCGGCGCGGCATCAGGAGAAAGGAATGGCCCACGAAACACACGAAAGGAGGAACAGAAATTTTCTCTCCTCTCCTTTTCGTGGCCTTCGTGTGTTTCGCGGGCCTATTCCCGGTCAGGCGAACTTCGCCCGCAGGTAGGCCAGGTAGTCATCCGCCGCCGTGGGTTTTCCCGTGGCGTGGGTCATCAGCGCCGGGCCGTCCCAGCGCTGGCCGGGGGCGTGGACCCGTTCCCGCAGCCAGCCGAGCAGCCCGTCGTAGCGTCCCCCGGCGAGTTCCCCGGCGATCCCCGGGCGCTCGGTGCGGGCGCGGGCGAAGAGCTGCGCGGCGTTGAGGTTGCCCAAGGTGTAGGTCGGGAAATAGCCGAGGAGGCCGAGGCTCCAGTGGACGTCCTGCAAACAGCCGCGGGCGTCGTCGGGGACCTTCAGGCCGAGGCTCTCGGTGAAGGCCTCGTTCCAAGCGGCGGGCACGTCCGCGGCCTGCAAATCACCCTCCAGCAACCGTTTCTCCAGTTGGAAGCGCAGGGTGACGTGCAGGTCATACGTGAGCTGGTCGGCCTCCACGCGGATGAAACTGGGCGCCACCCGGTTCGCGGCGGCCGTCATCTCCTCCGGGGTGCGCCGGGCGAGACGCGGAAAATGGTGCGCGGCCCGCGGGAGCCAACGGGCCCAGAACTCCGGGGCGCGGCCGACGAGGTTTTCCCACATCCGGCTCTGGCTCTCGTGGATGCCCAGGGACGCCGCGCTGCCGGCCGGGGTGCCGAAGGCCGCGGGGTCGAGGCCCTGCTCATACGTGCCGTGACCGGTCTCGTGGAGCACGCCGTAGAGGGAAACGAGGAAGTTGCCCCGGTCATACCGGGTGGTCAGCCGGTGGTCGGACGGCCCGAGCCGGGTGCAGAACGGGTGCGCGGAAACGTCAATGCGCCCGGCGTCGAAACGAAACCCGAACGCCTCCGCCACCTCCCGGTTGAACGCCGCCTGGCGCTCCGGCGGGTAGTCGCCCGCCAGCAGGTCGGCGGGAACACGCGCGGATCGCTCCACCGCCGGGCCGAGCAGCGCGGTCAACGCCGGCCGCAGCGCGTCGAAAACCGGCGCCAGGTCCGCCGCGCGGGCGCCGGGCTCGTATTCTTCGAGCAGGGCGTCGTAGGGGGAAGCCTCGTAGCCGAGGTAGTCCGCCTGCCGCCGCGCGAGGGCGAGGACCTTCTCAAGGTAGGGTTGGAACACGGGGAACTCCGAGCGGCGCCGCGCCTCGATCCAGGCTTCGTGGGCGTGGGCCTTGGTCTTCTCGGACTCCTCGATGAACTCCGTCGGCAGCCGCGCCGCCCGCTCGTAGTCGCGCCGCCAGCGGCGGACGTTGACCGACTCGGCGCTCCCCTCGGCCGAAGCAGCGCCGCCGGCCTCGCACTCGCCGAGCCAGCGGCCCACCTCCGGCGCCGTCCAGAGCCGGTGCGCGCGGCCGGAGAGGTAGCCCAGTTGTTCCGCCCGCCAGTCCAGCGCCGCGGGCGGCATCCCGGTCTCCTGGTCCCACTGGAGCGCGGCGCTGGTGGAACCGAGCAGGGCGCATTCGCGGGCCCGGGCGAGGAGTTCGGCGTAGGGGGACATGAAAAGGATGAAGGATGAAGGCGGAGGGAGGAATCTCGCAAGGGCGGGCTTGCCTTTCATCCTTCGTCCTTCATCCTTCATCCTTCTATGAAAATCGCCCTCGGCGCGGACCACGCTGGTTTTCACTACAAGGAAGCCGTGAAGCAGTTCCTCCTGGATGCCGGCCACGAGGTGCTGGACCAGGGTGCCCACGCGCTGGACCCCGAGGACGACTACCCGGACTGGATCCGGCCCGCCGCGGAGGCCGTGGCCAGCGGGGAGGCGTAGCGCTGCATCGTCTTCGGCGGGTGGGGCAACGGGGAGGCCTGGGTCTCCAACAAAGTTCGCGGGGTGCGCGGCGCCCTGGGATGGGCG
>CAXTFX010000004.1:11699-28674 GCA_964243185.1 uncultured Chthoniobacterales bacterium | reverse complement strand
CCTCCCCTCCGCCACCGCCTGAATCGCCCGCCGCAGCACCTTCCCGGACCGGGTTTTCGGCAACGTCTTCACCAGCCCCAAGAACGCCGGCCGCGCGAACGTGCCCAACGTTTGCACGACCGTGGCCTCGATCTCCCGCCGCACCGATTCCCGCGCGGCGTGGTCGGGGAATTGGTCGGGGAACTTGAGCACGACGAAACAGGCGACGTTCTGGCCCTTGACCTCGTCGGCGACGCCGACCGTCGCGCACTCGGCCACGGCGGGGTGGCCGCAGACGGTTTCCTCGATCTCGCGGGTGCCGAGGCGGTGGCCGGAGACGTTGATGACGTCGTCGGTGCGGCCGAGGATGAACACGTAGCCGTCGGCGTCCATCGTGGCGAGGTCGAAGGTCGAATACAACGGCTTGCCCGGCCACTGGTTGCAATAATGGTTGGCAAACATCGCGTCGTCCCGCCAGACGGTCGTCATGCAGCCCGGCGGCAGGGGCAGGCGGAAGGTGAGGATGCCCTTTTCGCCGGCCGGCACGGGGTCGCCGGTGTCGGGGTCCACCACCGCGGCGTCGTAGCCGTAGGCGGCCGGGCCGGGGGAGCCGGGCTTGACGGGGTCCAAGCCGACGCCGGGAAGGAGCACGAGCGCGGGCCAGCCGGTCTCGGTCTGCCAGTAGTTGTCAATGACGGGTTTGCCGAGCGCGCCGGCGATCCAGCGGGAGGTCGGCTCGTCCAGCGGCTCGCCGGCGAGGTAGAGCAGGCGCAGGCTGCTGAGGTCGTGGCGGTGGATGCAGTCCGGGTCCTGCTTTTTCAGGACGCGGATGGCCGTGGGCGAGGTGAACATCAGGCTGGCGCGCGTTTCCTCGACGATGCGCCACCAGATGCCGCCGTCCGGGCGGATGGGCAGGCCCTCGTAAACCACGGTGGTCATGCCGCGCAGCAGCGGGCCGTAGCAGGTGTAGGAATGGCCGACGGCCCAGCCGATGTCCGCGGCGGTGAACATGGTCTCGCCGGGCACGCCGGGGAAGACGTGGACCATGCTCGCCGCCAGGGCGACGGCGTAGCCGCCGGTGTCGCGCTGGATGCCCTTGGGCCGGGCGGTGGTGCCGCTGGTGTAGAGCAGGTAGCTGGGCGCGGAACTCTCTAGCCAGACGCAGGGGACCTCCGTCTCCGCGTCCCGGTGCCGGCCGATGGCGGCGGCGTAGTCGTAATCCCGGGGTTCGGTCCACGGCCGCTGCGGGTCCAGGCCCCGGTCCACGACGAGGACGGAGGGGGCGGGCGTCTGGGCGAGGGCCTGCGCCTGGTCAGCTAATTTCTTCAGCGGGATGATCTTGCCCCCGCGCGAGCCGGCGTCGGCGGTGATGAGGAGCTTCGCGCCCAGGTCGTCAATGCGCGTGGCGAGGCTGGCCGAGGCGAAGCCGCCGAAGACGACGGTGTGAACGACCCCGATCCGCACGCAGGCGAGCATGGCGACGAGCGCCTCGGGGATCATCGGCAGGTAGATGACGGCGCCGTCGCCACGGGTCAGACCGAGCTCGAGGAACACGGCGGCGAGGGCGTTTACCTCTTGGAAAAGCTCCCGGTAGGTCAGCGTGCGCCGCTCGTCCGTCTCGGTGGAGATGAACCGGATGGCGGGCTGGTCCCCGCGCTCGGCGAGGTGGCGGTCCACGGCGTTGAAGCACAGGTTCGTTTCCCCGCCGACGAACCAGCGGGCGAACGGCGGGCGCGAGAAGTCGCAAACGGTGTCGAACGGCCGCTGCCAGTGGATGCGCGCGGCCTGCTCACGCCAGAAGGCGTCCGGTTCGGTGAGGGACCGGGCGCAGAAGGCCGCGGCTGCGGAGGGGGGACGGGAAGACCCGTCAGGGGATGGGGGGTTCATCGCCGACTGATTCGGAACGATGAAGGGCCGCGCGCGGGAGGGAGCCGGGGGCCGGAAAACTTTGACGCGCCGGGCGCTCGCTGGGGGGAGGGCAGAGCGCCCGGCGCGTCGGTTCCGGGGGAACGCTGAAAAGCTACCAGTGCTTTCCCCGAGGGCAAGCAACTTTGTGCGTTTTTACCGGGAAATCTTTTCCCGTTCGGGAACGGGGCGCCCGGCGGTGACGGGTTGGCCGCGTCCGCGCCGCACGAAGGGCAGGTAGAGCAGCCCGTAGAGGACGACCGACAGCCCCTCCAGCTCGAGCACATACCAGGGCCACGGGGCGAAAAAATCCAGCAACGACGGGTTGACGGGCTTGGCGGCGAGGTAGCCGAAGTTCGTGCCCAGGAGCCAGTTCGTCAGTCCCGCGCCGACGAGGTAAACCTGCGACCAGCCCACCGTCCGCCACACCGCGCCCGGCCCGGGCCGGCGCCCCCGGCCCCAGGTCAGGAACAGCACGCCGACGATGATGCCGCAGTGGCCGACGAAGAACGAAAGGAACAGCAGGCTCGGGAACACCTCCCTGGTGTCCGGGGTGAGCACGGCCTGGAGCGTCCCGGCCAGCCCCCAGAAGTAGGCCGTTTCATAGGCCCGCTGCCCGCCGGCGAGCAGGGCGTAGATGACGATGAACGTGGCCCAGTCGCACAGGTGCATGGGCAACGCCTCCGGCCAGCGGGAGATTTTCCCGAGGTGCCAGGCCCAGCCGAGGGACAGCGCGCGGTCGAGCAGCAGAACCCCGGCCAGCGTCGCCGCGATCCGCGCCCCGACGGCGGGCGTCCCCGCGCGCCGCGCCCAGAGCGCCAGCGCGAGGGGCAGGGCCGCGGTGCCGAACAGGATGGCCAGGTGCAGGCCGCCGAAGAGGACGAAATGGCCGGCGGGGTCGGTGGGGGCGTTCACGGCCGGGAGGATGACGCAGGCGCGGGGCGCGGGGAACATCGAAAAACGGCGGGGCCGCGGACCGGGCAAACGATCCTCCCCGCGCCCGGATCGTTCAAAACTCCCCCCGCAGCCGCCCCGCGAGCGCCCCGGCCGCGTTGGGCTCGACCCGCACGCGCTCCAGTCCCAGCCACGTCGCCAGGGCGCGCAACTCCTCCGCCAGCGGGCCGGCGGCGGTGGCCGCGTCCACGTCCATCTCGGCGTGGGCGCCGGGCACGCGCAGGACGCCCCCGGCCCGGTCGGCCCGCAGGTCCACGCGGGCGGCGAGCCGTTCGCCGAGCAGGAACGGCAGGACGTAGTAGCCGTGGACCCGCCTGGCCTCGGGCGTGTAAATTTCCAGCCGGTAACGGAAGCCGTGGAAGAGCCGCTCCGTGCGCGCGCGTTCCCAGACCAGCGAGTCGAACGGGGACAACAGCGCCCGCGCCGCCACGGGCCGCCGGGGAAAGCGCGCCGCCGGGTGGAGGTAAGCGGGGGCCCGCCAACCCTCGACGGTGACGGGGATCAGTTCGCCCGCCTCGACCAGCTCCCCGAGCCGGGCGCGGGTGTCGGCCACGTCCAGCCGGAAGTAATCCCGCAGGTCGCCCTCGGTGGCCACGCCCAGAGCGCGGGCGGAGAGGAGCAACAGTTCGCGTTGGGCGGCGTCCTCCGGGGGCGTCGGCGCGGCGAGCACCTCCGGCGGGAGGACAACCGCGGGCACGGCGTAGAGCCGCTCGAAGTTGCCCGCCCGGCCCGCCGCGGTCAGCCGGCCGCTCCAGAAGAGGTATTCCACGGCGCGCTTCACGTCGCCCCAACCCCACCAGGAGGCGCCCACCCCGGCCGCGGCCCGGCGCGCGGCGGGAGAAACGGGGTCCAGGTGCGCGAGTTCGCCGGCGCGGGTCGGCCCGCGGGCGGCCACCTCCGAGAACACCCGCTCCACCAACTCCGGCTGCTCCCGGGCGATGCGGCGCAGGCTGCCGTAAATCCCCTCCCCGCGCGCGGCCCGCGCCATGCGCCAGCGGAACAGGGGGTGCAGGGCCACCGGCAGCAGGGAGGCTTCGTGCCCCCAGTATTCAAAGAGGGTCCGCCGCCGGCCCGGTTCGAAGGCCGCACGCTCCAGCAGGGAAAACGGGTAGCTCCCCAGGCGGGAGAACAGCGGCAGGTAGTGGGACCGGCAGAGGGCGTTGACACTGTCAATCTGCAACAGTCCCACGCGCCCGAGCACCGCCCGCAGGTGCGGAACGCCGGGGACCGGGCGCGGCGCGGGCCGTGGATTGTCGCCGGCAAATCCCTGGGCGGCTAGCGCGACCCGGCGAGCCTCCGACGCGGAGAGTCTCTCGCGGCCACCGCTGTGGCGGAAGAGTTGTCCCATCCTGTTCAGACCACGTCGGCAAACGCGTGGCGCACCCGCATGAAGACGGCATAGCCGAGGAACATGACCACCACGGACACCAGGAGCGTCCACCCGTAGCGCGACCAGTCCATCGGATCACCCCAAACGAAAACCTCGCGGCTCTTTTCGCAAAGGAACGCCAGTGGGTTCAAGCGAACGAAGGGCTGAACGTCCACCGGGACCCGGGCGCTGGAGTAAAACACCGCGCTCGCATACATGATGATCTGGGTCATGGCGATGGCGATCTGTCCAAGGTCGCGCAGGAACACCCCGAGGGCGGACAGAAGCCAACATACCCCCAAGCTCAGGGCGCAGAGTGGCAGCATCAGCACCGGCCACCACGCCGCTCCCGCCGGCAGGCGACCGTGCAGGTAGATTTCCGCCGCGGCCAGCGGGAGGAGGCTCACGAGCAGGTGAAACAGCGAGGAAAGCACCACCATCACGGGCAGCAACTCCAGGGGGAAGACAATCTTCTTGACGTAGTTGGCGTGGAGCAACAACAGGCTCGGGGCGCGGGAGATGCACTCGGCCATGACGTTGAACATGATCAGCCCGGCGAAGAGCTGGAGGGCAAAGTCCCCCGGACCCTCGTCGGGCCGCCCGCTGAAGCTGCCTTTGAAGATCAGGCGGAACACGACCGTGAAAATGGCCAGGAGCAGCAGCGGGTTGAGAAAGCTCCAGAACACCCCCAGGTAATTGCCCCGGTAGCGGCCGACGGCATCCCGGCGCACCAGTTGGCCTAGAAGGTGGCGGTGTCGCCAGAGGTCGCGCCCGAGCCGCCACGGGCCGGCTGCGGCGTCGGCCGGGTTGCGCGGGGTGATACGGCGGACCGGGAGCGAAGCGGCGACGACGGGGGTGGGGACGGAAGCGGTGGGCATCGGGGACAACAACAACGGACCAGCAAAGGGCCGAGACGGTGGCCCCGGTCGGCCCGCCCGTCCAGCGCCGGGCTTGCGCCCCCGCCCCGCCCAGCCATAGTTCCAACTTGCTCCCCCGGACCTGACGCGAAGCCCGAGATGTTGCCCGAAGACCTGACCCTGCGCGCGGAAAACCTTTCCAAAAGCTACCGTATCGCGGCCTCGCCCGCCGCGCGTCTGACGGCGCCCATCCTCGCGCGCCTGGCCCGGTTGCCCCTGTTGCCGGCCCGTTGGCGCGCGGGACTCCAGCGCCGGGCGGGGGCGGGGGTGCGGGATTTCTTCGCGTTGCGGGACGTGTCTTTTTCCCTGTCGCGCGGGCAGAGCGTGGGCATCATCGGGCGCAACGGCTCGGGCAAGTCCACCCTGCTCCAGGTGCTCACCGGCACCCTGGCGCCGACCTCCGGGAGCGCGGAGGTGCGCGGGCGGGTGGCGGCGCTGCTCGAGCTCGGCTCGGGGTTCAACCCGGAGTTCACCGGCCGGGAGAACGTGCGCCTCAACGCCGCGCTGCTGGGCCTGGCCCCGGCGCAGATCACGGCGCGGATCCCGGACATCCTGGCGTTTGCGGACATCGGTGATTTCGTGGACCAGCCCGTGAAGACCTATTCCTCGGGCATGATGTTGCGTCTGGCCTTCGCGGTCATCGTCCACATTGACGCCGACGTGCTGATCATCGACGAGGCCCTGGCGGTCGGGGACGTGTTTTTCATCCAGAAGTGCGTGGCCTTCCTGCGCCGTTTCCAGGAAAAGGGCGTGCTGCTGCTGGTCACCCACGACCCGACGACGATCACCACCCTGTGTCAGCGCGCCCTCTGGCTGGACGCGGGCCGGCTGCGGATGGAGGGCGATCCCAAAACCGTGACCGAGGCTTACCTGGACGCCTTTTTCAAGGCCGAGGCCGAGGCGAAGCTCGACCCGCTCACCCGCGCCCAACTCGCGGAAGCCAGTGCCGCCGCGGCCGGGGGTGCCGGCGCGGTCGCCGCCCGGAACCTGGATGCGACTGCCGCGCCGGGGGAAGCCGGGGCCGCTCCCCGGGCGCGCCGCGATGGCCGGCTGGAATGGCTCAACCGCACCCCGCTACGCAACGACATCAAAATCTTTCCGTTCAATCCCGACGCCCCCTCGGCCGGCGTGGGCGGCGGCGTCGTGCTCGACGCCGTGTTGGAGGACGCCGGGGGGCAGCCGTTATCCTGGATGGTCGGCGGCGAGCCGGTCGTGCTGCGCGTGACGCTGGAAAGCCGCCTGGAGCTACGGGGGCCAATCCTGGGTTTTTACGTGAAGAACCAGCTTGGGCAAATGCTCTTCGGGGATAACACTTATCTATCTACGCACGGCTCCCCCGGGGGCAACCCGGTGCGGGCGGGCGTCGGGGAGCGGCTGGCGGCCAGCTTCCAGTTCGTCATGCCCCTGCTGCCGGCGGGTGACTACACCGTCACCTTGGGCTTTGCCGACGGCACCCAGGACGACCACCTCATGCACCACTGGATCCACGACGCGCTGACCTTCAAAAGCGTGACCACCAGCGTCTCCACGGGGTTGGTCGGCGTCCCGATGGACGAGATCAGCCTCGTTCGCCTGCCCGGTGCCGGGGTGGTGAGTCTCCCGGTGGCCCTGGCCGCCGCGTAGGCGCAGCTCCCCTTCT
This sequence comes from uncultured Chthoniobacterales bacterium, assembly GCA_964243185.1. Taxonomy (GTDB): domain Bacteria; phylum Verrucomicrobiota; class Verrucomicrobiia; order Chthoniobacterales; family SZAS-18; genus CAXTFX01. Next base: position 21,911 of record CAXTFX010000004.1, on the reverse strand, counting down.
GCCCCGGTTATGACGCTTCCCTTCCCCTCCCCGCTCCGCGGCCTGCCCTCGTTGCCGGGGGTCGAACCTCTGAAATACGGCTTGGGCGCCTGGAGCGACCACGTTTCCTTCGCCTTCGACCTGGTGGCGGCGCTGCGACCCGCGTTGCTGGTCGAGCTGGGCACCTTCAGCGGGGAGAGCTACTTCGCCTTCTGCCAGGCGGCGCGGGAGGCCCGCACGGGCACGCGCGCCTACGCGGTGGACACCTGGGAGGGCGACGAGCACGCCGGGGCCCTGGACGCCAGCGCCTTCGCGCAGGTGGACGCCCACAACCGCGAGCGTTACGCCGCGTTTTCCCAACTGATCCGCGGCACGTTCGACTCCGCCCGGCCGCAGTTCACCGACGGGAGCATTGACCTGCTGCACATTGACGGCCTGCACACCTACGAGGCCGTCCGCCACGACTTCGAGAACTGGCGGTCCGCGGTTCGCCCCGGCGGCGTCGTGTTGTTTCACGACACCGCCGCGCGCCACGCGGACTTCGGGGTGTGGCGGCTGTGGGAGGAGCTGTCGCGGGGGGCGCCCGGGCGTGCCTTCGAGTTCCGCCACGGCTACGGGCTGGGCGTCCTGCGCCTGGCCGGGCCGGAACCCGCTTCCCCGTTCCTGCGCGCCCTCTTCGGGGCCGGCGAACGCGCCGCCAGCGACTTCCGGGAATACTACGAGCGGGCCGCCGCCGACCTGCGCTTTCGCAAAACCTACCCGGGCGCGGTCTCCCCGCCCCCCGATCCGACCGACCGGAGCGGGGAGCTGGCGGCCCCGGCGGCGCGGCCCTTCGTGGGGCTCCAGGTGTTCTTCCCCACACCCGGCGGCATCCCGGCGGGCGGGAGCAGCCCCTACCGCGAGGCGGACTCCCTCACCGTCCAGTTCCGCCCCGGCGCCTGGCGGCGGGTGGTCGTGCCGCTGCCGGAGGATTATGACGGCGGCCCGTTGCGATTGGACCCGGTGAACTGCTTCGGGCTGGTGGACCTCGCCGGCATCCGCGTGACCTCGCGGGCACTGGCCGGCCCTGCCCTGTGGGTCTGCCGGACGCGCGCCGACCTGGCGCGGCTCACGGTCGGCGGGAGCGCCCGACCGGTGGCGAACCCCCGCGCGTTGAGCTTGTTCAGCTTCGGGCTGGACCCCGTGCTCCTGCTGCCGGAGCTGGACCTGGCCGCGGCCGGGGCCGCCGGGGAACCGCTGCAACTGGAAGTCTGGCTCCGGGTCCGGGCGACCTGGGGCGACCTTGCCGACCCGGTGTCCGCGTGGCTCGACGCCCACGAACAGCGCCCCGCCTTGACCACGGCGTTGGCGGAAGCCCACGCGGCGCTCGACGAGGCCACGAACTTCGCCCGGACCGAGAGAGAGCAAGCTCTCACCGTCCAGGCAGGCGAATTTGAACGACTCCGCACGGAGTTGGAAGCGGCCCACGCCCGGAACCTGGAGGCTGCCGCCACCGACCGCGAGGCTACCTACGCGGAGTCGGAAACCGTCCGCGAGGAGCTGGACGCCGCCCGGACAGAACGTTTGCTGGCCGCCACGGAGGCCCACGTCTGCCGCCGGGACCTGGCACGGGCCCAGGAGCAATCCGCGGCTCTCACGGAGCAACTCGCGGCGGAAACCCGCGCCCGGCACGAGGTCCAGGTCGGGGCGGCGGCCGTGGAGGCGCACCTGCGGCGCACCCTGGAGGCCGAGGTGGACGCCGCGCGGGTCCACGCCCGGAACCTTGCCGCCGTCGGGGACCGGTTGCGGCAACAGATTGAGTCCGAGCGGGCAGCCGCGGCCAACGAGGTTCGGCGTTGGCGCGAGACCGCCGCCGCCGCCAAACGGGGCCGGACCCAGCTCGAGGCCGAACGCGACCAGGCGCGGATTCGGGCGGAGGAACTCGACCGGCAGCGGGAAACGGAACGCCACCGGGACCGGGAGCAAGCGCAAGCCCAGGCGGATACGTCCGAACAACACCGACAGGAACTGGCCCGGGAGCGGGCCGAGCTCGAGGAGCGCCTCCGCACCGTGGCCGGCCACCTCGCCGACACGGAGCGGGCCTACCGCACCGAGCTCGCGCAACGCCGGGCCGTGCAGGCGTCCCTCCTCTGGAAACTGGGCCGGCCGTGGCGCGGCACGAAACGTTTACTCGACGGCAAAGCGGATCAGGGTTAAACCGCGCGGCGCAACCCACGGGACGGGAGAGCGCGGGGAGTTCAACGAGGGAGACGACATGGCCTTTCGCCACAGCCTGGACGACGCGCATTGGACGGACGCCGAACGCACGGAAGCGTTGGTCGCCGGCTGGCTCTTTGAAGATGCCGGGCGGAAGGTTCGCGGCGTGCGGGTCCGGGTTCCGGGAGGTCAGACCTGGTCGGGTCGGCACGGGGAGCGGCGCGGGGACGTGGCCGCGGCCTTCCCGGAGTGCGCGCGGGCGGAGGAGTCCGGTTTTTCCCTGCGCCTGGAAGGCATTCCCCCGCGCGCCCCAGCCGCGGTTCCCTGGGTGCTGGAGGCGAGTTGCGAGCCAGAAGTCTGGGAACCCATCGCCAACCTGGACCCGGCGGGGTTCACCCCCCGCATCACGATCCGCCACGAGGACGACGTGCTCGGGTGGGAGGATTGCCGGCGGCTGCACGGGTTGACGGCCGCCCTGGCCTCGCGCCCGCTGCTCTCGGTGGTGATGCCCACCTACAACACTCCGCCCGACCTGCTCCGGGCGGCGGTGGACTCGGTGCGTAACCAGCTCTACGAGCGCTGGGAATTGTGCGTCGCCGACGATGCTTCCCCCGCCCCGCACGTCCGCGCCATCCTGGAGGACTACGCCCGGCGCGACTCCCGCATCCGGGTGGTTCTCCGGGAAACCAACGGGAACATCTCCGCGGCCACCAACTCCGCGCTGGCCCTCGCGCAAGGCGAGTTCGTCGCCCTGCTCGACCACGACGACGAGCTGACCCCGGACGCCCTCGCCGCCGTCGCCTTCGAGCTGGACGCGCACCCGGAAACCGACCTGCTCTACACCGACCAGGACAAAAAGGACGCCGGCGGCCGTCGCACTGAGCCGTTTTTCAAACCGGACTGGTCCCCGGAATACCTTCGCGGGGTGATGTATGTCGGCCACCTGCTCGTCGTGCGGCGCCAACTTTTGGAGCGCGTCGGCGGCTTCGATCCCCGGTTCGACGGGGTGCAGGATTACGAAGCCACGTTGCGGCTGACGGAAGCCACGAAACCCGAGCGCATCCGGCACCTCCCCAAGATCCTCTACCACTGGCGCATGGCCGAGGGCAGCATCGCCGCGGTCACGGGCGCCAAGGGGGACGCCCTCGCCCGCCGGCACGCGGAGGCGGTGGACGCTCAACTCGCCCGCCTCGGGCTGCCCGGCCGCGCGGTCCCCGCCACGGACGGGGGCCACCGGGTAAGGATCGCGCCCGCGGCCCGGACCACGTTCCCGAAGATCGCCCTGCTCGTTCCCACCCGCGACGCCCCGGACTACCTGAACCGCTGTCTGGAGAGCATTTTCACGCGGACGACCTACCCGAACTTCGAGGTCATCCTCGGCGATAACGACACCAAGGACCCGCGCGCCTTGGCCATCATGGCCGCCCGCCCCGAGGTCCGCCGGGTTCCTTGCCCGGGGCCGTTCAACTATTCCCGCGTCAACAACCGCTGCGCCCGGGAGGCCGCCGCGCGCGGGGCGGAGTTCCTGGTCCTGCTCAACAATGACACCGAGGTCGTGACGGCGGACTGGCTGGAGCAAATCCTCTTCCTCGCCGAGCAACCGGACGTTGGCGCGGTCGGCCCGCTGCTAATTTTCCCGGGGGACGGGGGGGTCCAGCACGCCGGCGTGATCCTCGGGCCGCGGGGCACGGCGGACCACCTCATGCGCGGGTTTCCCCCGGAGGTGGACGGCTACGCGGGTTCGCTGACGTGCAGCCGGGAGGTCAGCGTCGTCACGGCCGCCTGTTTGATGGTGCGCCGGTCGCTCTACGAGGAGGTCGGGGGCCTGGAGGAGCACTTCGCCACGCACTACCAGGACATTGATTTCTGTTTGCAACTGCGGGCGCGGGGCCGGCGCAACCTGTTCACCCCCAACGCCCGGTTGGTTCACCACGAGTCCGCCTCCCGCCGCGCCTACTACGACCTGACCGACCGGGCCCTGCTGCTGGACCGCTGGGAGGACTGGATCGAGCGCGGGGACCCCTACCACAACCCGAACTTCGACCCGCGCCGCGCCGACTACCGCGTTGCCTTGCGGCCGCGGGCCAACTTCTGAGGGCCGCCCGTGGCTGTTCCCGTATGTCCGCACCCGTCTTGCCCGCCCCTTCCGCTGGCGCCCGGCCCCGCCCGATCCGCAACGTCGTGCTCGTGCTCCACGGGGACTTTCGCAGCAACAGCGCCACCCAGGTGCACGGGCTGGCCAACGCCCTCGGCCGCCTGGGTCTGGAGTGCGTGGTGGTCCTCCACGGCGACCCCGCCACGGCCCACGTCCTGTCTGCCCCCGGCTACCGGGCCCTGACCTTCGAGGCGGCCCTGGGGGAGGACGGCGGCCCCGGCGTGCGGTTTTCCGACGGTCGGGGACCCGACCTCGTCCACCTCTGGACCCCGCGCGAACGGCTGCGGCGGTTTTGCGGGACGTTCCGGGCGCGGCCGGCCTGGGCGGGCGGGGCGGCGGGAGCCGGGATCATCATCCACCTGGAGGATAACGAGGAGGCCATCCTGGAAGCCAGCTTTGGCCGCACCTGGCGGCAGCTCCGCGCCCTGCCCCGGGCGCACCTGGACGAGATCGTGCCGCTCCACCTGTGCGACCCCCACCACTACCCGGAGTTTCTCGCCGGGGCCGACGGGGTGACGCTGTTGTTGGATCGCCTCGGGGAGTTCGTCCCCGGCCACGTTCCCCGCGTGACCTTCTGGCCGGCGGCGGATCCTTCCCTGTTCGGCCCGCGCGCGCCGGACCCGGCGGGCCGCGCCCGGCTGGGGCTGCGGCCGGAGGAAACGGTGTTCGTTTACACGGGCAACGTCCATGAAACCAACCGGCGGGAGGTCCGCGGTCTCTACCTGGCCGTGGCCCTGTTGAACCGGGAGGGGACCCCCGCGCGGCTGGTGCGGGCGGGGGCGGACTGGGCCCCCTTCCTGGGCGAGGATGACTCCTGGGCGCGGCCTTTCGAGATCGCCCTGGGGCCGCAGCCCCACCAGCGGATGCCGGAAATCCTGGGTTTGGCCGATCTGCTCGTGCAACCCGGACGGCCGGATGCGTTTAACGATTATCGTTTCCCTTCCAAGCTGCCGGAATTCTTCGCCGTCGGGCGGCCGGTGATCCTGCCGGCAACCAACGTGGGGCTTCACGTCGAGCACGGCCGCCACGCCTGGGTGCTCCCGCGCGCCGATGCCACGGGCATTGCCGACGCGGCCCGCACCATCCTGGCCCAGCCCGCCCGGCGTGCCCGGCTCGCGGCCGGGGCGCGGGAATTCGCCGCTTCGGCCCTCAACTGGGACCAGAGCGCGGAAAAAGTGCTGGCCTTCTACCGCGAAATTCACGAGAAGACGCGCGCCACCACCACCCCGGCCGCGGCCCGACCCACCGTTGCCCCCGTTTAACCCGTTCCCCGACGCCATGCTGCTGGCCCCGTCCCGACCCGAAGCCCTCCTTTCCCGCTATGCCGGCGTTTTCCCGGTGGAACCCGTCGGCTACGGCACCGTGCGCGACTACTGCGACAGTTGCGACGGCGTGCCGGAGCTCGCCTCCGTCCAAGGGGATTTGAAGGACCTCCAGCGGCCGTGGGCCGTGAAGAGCATTCTCGGCCTGCTCCCCCCTGGAGCGCGGGTGCTGGAGGTTGGTGGGGGCGAGCCACTCGTGGCCGGTGCCCTGGCTGAACTGGGTTACGACGCCACCCTGGTGGACCCCTACGATGGTTCCGGCCGGGGTCCCCAGGAATACGAGTATTACCGGGCCAACTTCCCCCGGGTGCGGATCGTCCGCCAACTCTTCGGGCCGGGCCTGGTAGAACTGGCCGGGGAGCGGTTCGACGCCATTTTTTCCGTCAGCGTCCTGGAACACGTCCCGCCGGGCGCGGCCCTGGACGGGCTGTTCGAGGGCATCACCGAGCACCTGGTTCCCGGCGGCTGGTCGCTGCACTGCGTGGACTGCGTGGTCCGCGGGGAGGCCGAGGCGTTTCACCTGGCCCAGTGCGCCCGGGTGCTGGCCTGGCAGGGGCGGCTCGCTGGGCGCGACGAGACCAACGCCGCCGGGGAACTCGCCGCCCTGGCGATCCGGGCGCAGGGGGACCTGGAAACGTATTACCTGTCCGCCGAGGGGCACAACCGCTGGCGCGGGACCGCGGCCTACGAGAATTTTCCCTACCGCCGGGTGCTCTCGGTGCAGTTCGCCACGCGCCGGTCCCCGGCCGCCGGGACGCCCGGGGAAAACGAGGGATGAGCGAGCGTCACCTGATGATGTTGCACCCGGTCGTGGTCGGGGGCGTCGCCGGCGGGGCGACCCCCCGGAGGATGAACCTGCGGTCCGCGCTGCTCCTTGCCCCGTTGCTGGCGACCGCCATCGCCCTCGTCTGGGTGTGGACGACGGCGCCCTTTTCCTTCGAGGTTTTCGTGCAGTCCTCGACGGGGGGCGACGCACAACTCTATTTTGACGTGGGACGGGGCCTCAACGAGGCGGATTCGGCCCGCCTGCCCCTGGAAACGGGAGACGGGTTCCACCGCTACCGTTTCCCAATGCCGGCCGGCACTATCCGCTCCCTGCGGTTCGACCCCACCGACCACGGCGGCGGCCGGCAGCGGCTGCGTCAGGCCCGGCTGGTGGACCGCGCCGGCGGCGTGATCCGGGAGTTTTCACCCGCGGGTTTTCTGGCGGCGCAGCAGATCGAAGGCCTCCGGGCGGACGCCGCGGGGTTGCAGATTGAGACCCTGCCCGGCAGCAACGACCCTGTGCTAGCCGTTCCGCTCGCGGACCAACTGGTGCTGGAACCGACCCGCGGCGCGTCCACCCTCCTGTTCCTGCGCGTGTTCGCCGCGTGGTTCGCGGCCCTGGTGCTCTCGTGCTTGGGTGCTCCCCGGCTCGCCGCCTGGTGGCGGGGCACGGCGGTCCTGCGGCTGGAACGGCCGGCGGGTTGGGTCCGGCGGCATCCGGCCGGGACCATCGCGCTGACAGCGGCCCTGGCGACCGTGGCCAGTTGTTATCCGGTGGTATTTTTCGGGAAGAGCTTTGTCTCGCCGAACAACCACAGCGGAACCTTCCTGCTCTACAACCGGATGCCGACGCTGCCCGGCTATGACGACCCGACGACCGACGACGAGAAAGGCTCCGACCTGGGGGCGATGATGTGGTATGACTGGCCCACCTCCGTGGTGGAAAGCGGGGCGCTCCGGCACGACCGCGAACTCCCCCTTTGGAACCGCTTCAACTCCGCCGGGTTGCCCCTGCTGGGACAGGGCCAATCCATGCTGGGGGACCCGCTCCACGGCCTGGTGCTGCTGATGGGCGCCACCGGCGGGTGGTGGGATGTCAAGTTCGTGGTCGCGAAATGGTTCTTCGCGGCCTGCGTCGGCGGGACGATCTGGCTCGCCTGCCGGCACCTCGGGGCGGCCGCCCTGCTGGCCGCCAGCGCCCCCTTCCTCGGGTTCTTCTCCTACCGGTATTCGCACCCCGGTTTTTTCAGCCTCTGCTACGCCCCCGCGGTGCTGCACTGCTGGCTGCGGCTGACCACCGCGGGGACGCGACGCGAGGTGGCGACGGCGCTGGCCCTGCTGCTGGGTGCGAACTGGCTGCTCCTGTGCAGCGGCACGGTCAAGGAGGCTTACATGCAACTCCTCGGCATGAACCTGGCCGGGACATTGGCCCTGCTCCTGACCCCCTCTCCCGGGAGGGTGAAAGGGCAGAAACTGGGCGGCGCCGTTCTGACCGGCCTGCTCTTCGTCGGGATCAGCGCCCCGCTGTGGTGGTCGTTTCTGCGGGCCCTGGGCAGCTCCCGGACGGCCTACGAGACCGGGGGCGTCTTCCAGCTCCAACCGGGGCTGCTGGTGGGGCTGTTCGACGACATCTTCTACCGGCAGTTCAACGACGCGGAGACCCACCTGGACCCGTCGGCGAATTTTCTGGTGCTCCTCGGGGTCGCCTGGTTCGCGGCGCGGCGGGCGCTGGGCGGGCGCTTTGATGGTCCCGCCGGGGCGCTGACCCTCTGCGCGGTCGGCGCCGGGGCGCTCGTCTTCGGGGTGGTCCCGGCCGGCTGGATCCTGCGCGTGCCTTTCATCCGACAGATCATCCACGTTGACAACACGTTCTCCTGCGTGCTGATCGTCTACCTGCTCGTGCTGGCCGGCTACGGGGTCCGGGATTTCTGCGGCGTCGCCGCGGCTTCCTCCGCCGCGGGGGGTCGGAAATTCGCGCGAACCTACGGGCTGGCGATTTTCGGGGTCCTCGGCCTGCTGGGGGCTTACCTCGGCACCGCGCACGCCGCGCAGCGGAGCTCCCGCGCCCTCCTGCACGTCGGCGAGCAGATCGCGCTGTCCCCGTTCTTCGTCGGTTACGCGCTCACCCTCACTTTGGGGGCGGCGCTGCTGCCCTGGCTCGGGCGGCGGCTGCTGGCCGCGGGGCGGACCGAACCCTGGCCGCTGCTCGGCTGCCTGGCGGTCGGCGCGCTGCTGCACTGGCGGCACGGGATGCACCTGCCGACGCGCTTTGATCCCTACGTCATGAACCCGCACGCGCGGGTGGACCTCTTCGCGCGCTCGGCCGCCCTGGACGCCGTGCGCGCCCGGCTAACCGCGCCGGCGCGCTGCGTCGGGTTTGGCTCCACGTTTTTCCCCGGCTACGGCAGCGCGGCGGGGCTGGAGAGCATTGACGGTCCCGACGCGCTGTTCAACCCGGCTTACCGGGACCTGATGCAGGCGGCGGGCTTCCCCCTGGTTTACGGCATCTGGCGCTTCGGGGTGGATGCCCAGACCTTCAGGGGCGAGCTGCCTGCCCTGAACCTGTTGAACGTGCGCTACTACCTGGACGACGCGCGGGCGGAAACCGGGGACGCGGACCTGCGGCCCTTGAAACGGGTCGCCGCGCTCGACCTGAAAGTTTATGAGTCCGAAGGGGCGTGGCCGCGGGCTTTCTTCGTGGACCGCTTCGTGGCCTACCCGGGCGGGGCGGACGAGTTCGCGGCCCTCTTGAAGAACGGGGACGGCTCCCCCTTCGTCGCGCTGCGGCCGGAGGAACTCGCCACTCGGCCGGTCCTCGCCCCGTTGCGCGGGGAAGGGGGGGTCGGCGCGCGGCGGGTCGTCCCGGCCGCCCGTTACCGCCAGACCGCCAACGCGACCGAGGTGGAGGTGGCCGCGCCCGGGCCCGGAATTTTGACGCTGACCGAAACCTTCGTGGACGGGGACGTGCAGGCCCTGGTCAACGGGCGCCCGGCGGACTGCTTCCGGGTCAACCACGCTTTTCGCGGGGTTTACCTCGAAGGGCCCGGGCGCTACCAGGTTTCCTTCCGGTATTGGCCGCGCCATTACGGTCTCGTCCTGTGGGCATCCGCCGCCAGCCTGGCCGCCGCCGTCGCCCTGTGGTGGCGGGCCCGGGCCCCGATTTCCCGCCCGACCCCGAACTGATGCGCCCCACCGTCAAAAGCTCTGCCCCGCCGTCCGGGGGGCGAAGTGATAGCCAGACCCCTTCCCCCCCGCCACGGGCAGAGGAGACTGGGACCAACCCGGAGCCACCCGCCCGTTGGGAGCGGCGGGCGGTCGCCGCCGTGCTGTTGGTCAGCGCGCTCGTGCAGGTCAACGCGATCCTGCACCACGGGGTCAAAGGGCAGGATTTCGACCACAATTTCAACATCGTCGCGCGCGTGGCGAAGGACCTCCGGGAAGCCTTCGCGCTCAACAACACCAACCCCCCGCTCTTTCACCTCCTGGACGCGATGATTCTGCGCCTGACCGGGGGCATCCACACCGTCGAGGTCATCGGGTTCTTCAACCTGCTGGTGAGTTCGGCCGCCCTGTGGGTGCTGCACCGCCTGTCCCGTGAACTGGTCGCCAGCGGCACGTTGCGGGTGGCCCTGCTCACGATCGCCGCGTTCCTGCCCGTGCGCCTGATCCACGGGGTCGTGCTGGCCGCGGACGCGCTGACAATGCTGCCGTTCCTGATGTTAGGTTGGTGCTGCCTGCAATTGACCCGGGCGGCGATCCCCCGGCGGCGGACGGTGCGGGCCGCCCAGATCGCCC
>CAXTFX010000004.1:4957-11689 GCA_964243185.1 uncultured Chthoniobacterales bacterium | reverse complement strand
CTGTGGCTGACGTTGGGGCTGTTGACCAAATTCACGTTCGGCTCCGCCCTGGTGGCGGTGGGGCTCACGCTCGGGCAAGCCTGGCGGCGGGGAGCGTTCGCGCTGGGCGAGGCGGCCCGGCTGCTGGTGATCGCCGTCGGGCTGCCGGCGGTGGTGATGTTCTGGCAGGCCGGTTCGGGGGGTGGCTTGGGGGCGCGGGTGGGGATGCACCTGACCACGCCCAGCGCGATGAGTTACCGCAGCCTGTTGCTGCCGCACGCGCGGGACCTGCACCTGCTGGCGGAGGCTCCCGCCTACGACGAACCCTCCCAGGCCGCGCGGGAGGCTGCCGCCGAGCACCCGGTGGACATCCGACTCGCCTATAATTTGTTGCTGGAGAATCGGTTCAGCTACCCTGGCCTCTTTCATCTGGGCACCTTCACGGACCTGCTGAACATCTTCCAATACGACCCCACCGATGGTTACTTCGGCCGGCGCGACGCCTGGCACCAGCGGTGGATGGCCCTGGCCGGGAAGACCGCCCTGCCCTGGGCGCTGTGGTTAGCGGGTTCCCTCGTTTTCCTGCTCGCGTTCCGGCTCTTGCCTGGGTTGGTAGCACCCGCCCGCAACTCTCCGGGCACCGAGACGCTGACGTTGCTGTGCCTGGGTTGGTGGGGGAACATCATCGTGTTCTTCCCCTTCATCCCCGACGTGTATCTCGGGGGCTATTGGCTGCCGCGCCTGATCTTGCCCGCGCTGCTCGTCGGCCTGTTGCTGACGGTCGGGTTGGTGGACGGGGTGGTGGCGCGCCGGGGCTGGAGGTTCCTCTCACCCGTGTTGCTGGCTTACGCCGTCGCCCAATCGGCGCTGCACATTTTATTTCTCTGGCCCTGGGGAGTCATGTAAAGAAGCCCGCCCCCGACGACCCGTCGCCCACGCGCCCCATGCCTGAACCCTCCTCCCATCCCGCCCCGGCCCCTTTCTTTGAGACCGATGGTCGGCTCCACCGCGAGGTCGAGCACGGCCGTTACCTGATGGAGCACGGCGCCGGCGAGGTCTGGAATTGGGAGGGGGCCGCCGGCCAGCGGCGCTGGGCCCGCCGGGTGCGGATGCTCACCGCGGACCTCGGCCCGAACCAGCGCGTGCTCGAGCTGGGCTGCGGCACGGGATATTTCACCGAGCGGCTGGCCGAAACCGGGGCCGAGATCACCGCCATTGACATCTCCCCGGAGTTGCTGGAAGCCGCCCGGGAACGCTGCCGCGGCCACGCCAACGTCCGGTTCATCCGGGAAAATGCTTACGCGCTCAGTTTCGCGGCCGAGAGCTTCGAGGCCGTGATCGGCTCCTCCGTCCTGCACCACCTGGAGGTGGCGCGCGCGTTGTCCGAGGTGCACCGGGTGCTGATACCCGCGGGGCGCCTGCGCTTCACCGAGCCGAACATGATGAACCCGCAGATCGCGTTGCAGAAGAACATCCCGGCGCTCAAGCGCCGCCTGGGCGATTCCCCCGACGAGACCGCGTTCTTCCGCTGGTCCCTGGCCGACCAACTGCGCGCCGCGGGTTTCCGCGACCCGCGCATCGCGTGTTTCGACTTTGTCCACCCGCGCACCCCGCCGTCCTGGATCGGTCTCGTCGAAGGGCTCGGCCACCTGGCGGAGCGGACCCCGCTGGTGCGCGAGATCGCCGGCTCCCTCTGGATTCAGGCCGTCAAATAACGGGTTGCCGCTCGGTCCATCCGCATGACCCCCGCCCTTTCATCCCTCACCCGTGACCACCTGGAAACCGTGCGGGCTTTCTACGACGCGCCGCCTCGGTCCGGTTGGGCGAGCCGCTCCTACCGCCGGCTCCTGGCGCACTACTATAACCTGCTCATCCCGCCGGGGGCCTCCGTGTTGGAAATCGGCTGCGGCGGGGGCGAACTGCTGGCCCAACTGCGCACCCCGCAGGTCGTGGGCGTGGACCTGTGCGAGCGGCAGGTCGAGCGGGCGCGGACGCGCGTGCCGCACGGCCGCTTCTTCGTGCAAGCCGGCGAGGAGTTGGACGTGCCCGGTTCGTTTGATTACATCATCATCTCCGACACGCTCAACCTGGTGGCGGACGTGCAGCTCCTCCTCCAGCGTTTGCACCCCGTCAGCGGCCCGGCCACCCGGCTGCTCCTCAACTTCCACTCCGCGCTCTGGCGGCCGGCGTTGTCGCTGGCAACGGGGCTGGGCCTGAAGACCAGCCAGCCCCAGAGCAGTTGGCTGGCGCGGCAGGACGTGCTCAACCTGCTGGCGCTCTCCCGGTGGGAACCGGTGAAGACCCAGGCCCGGTTACTCCTGCCCGTGGAGTTGCCCGGGGGGTTGGAGCGGCTGTGCAACGTTTTGCTCGCCCCCCTCCTGCCCTGGCTGTGCCTGACGGTGTTCTGCGTCGCCCGTCCCTCCCCGCGGGGCCGGGGCGGCCGGGCGGTGGACGCCACCGGGTCGGTTCCCGGGGAACTCACGGTCTCCGTCGTCATCCCCGCGCGGAACGAGGCCGGCAACATCGAGGCGGCCGTGCGGCGCACCCCGGACATGGGCGCGGGCACGGAGCTGATCTTCGTCGAGGGTCATTCGCGGGATGACACCTGGGCGCAGATCGAGCGCGTGGCGCGGGAGTTTCCCAACCGGCGCATCCGCACCCTCCGCCAGACCGGCAAGGGCAAGGGCAACGCCGTGCGCGAGGGCTTCGCCGCCGCCACCGGCGACGTGCTCATGATCCTGGACGCCGACCTGACCATGCCGCCGGAGGAGCTGCCGAAATACTACGAGCTGATCGCCTCCGGCCAGGCCGACTTCGCCAACGGCGTGCGCCTCATCTACCCGATGGGCAAGGAGGCCATGCAGTTTCTTAACCTGTGCGCCAACAAAACCTTCGGCTTGCTGTTCAGTTGGCTGCTGGGTCAACCCCTTAAGGACACCCTTTGCGGCACCAAGGTGCTCTCCCGTAGGGATTACGAGCACATCGCCGCCAACCGCGCCTACTTCGGGGATTTCGACCCCTTCGGGGACTTCGACCTGCTCTTCGGCGCGGATAAGTTGAACCTGAAGATCGTGGATCTGCCCATCCGTTACCAGGATCGTTCCTACGGGCAGACCAACATCCAGCGCTGGCGGCACGGCTGGCTGCTGTTACGCATGGTCCTCTTTGCTGCCCGCAAGCTGAAGTTCATCTAGGGCTCGCCTTCGTGTTCTCCCGCATGAGCCTCCCATCGCTCGCCCGCCGCGCCCTCGACCGCGCCAACGCCAGTCCCCTCTGGCGTTGCCGGCCCAGCGTCTGGGGTCACCCCCTGGTCGTCCCCACCGCGGACCGGCTGCTCTACGCCGTGTTGCACCGCTTTGGGCTCATGGGGGGCGCCGAGCGCCGCTTCTTCCAGGCGCACGTTCACCCCGGGATGCGCGTGCTCGACGTGGGGGCCAACGTGGGACTCTACACCCTGCTCTTCTCCCGGCTCGTCGGGCCGACGGGGAGGGCGGAGGCGTTCGAGCCGGACGCCGCGCTCTTCGCGGCCCTGGCGGCCTCCTGCCGGCTCAACGGGGCCGATAACGTGCGCGCGCACCCGACCGCGCTGGGCGCCCGGGCCGGCGCGGGGGTGCTGCAAAAAGCCTGGTTCAACTCCGGCGACAACCGGGTGCGCGCCGGGGAGAACTCCAATGGCGCGGGCCCGTCCGGGGCACCCGCCGTCGCGATCGCGCGCGCCGACGATGCGCTGGGGGAGGGCGAGCCGGTGGACTTCGTCAAGATGGACGTGCAGGGCTTCGAGTTACAGGTGCTCCGGGGCATGACCCAGGTTTTGGACCGCAACCCGACCGTCCAACTTCACGTCGAGTTCTGGCCCGCGGGGTTGCGGGCCGCCGGGGACCGGCCCGCCGAACTGCCGGAATTCCTCCTCGCGCGCGGCTTTCAGGTGCAGGCCGAGCGAGCGGGCGTCTGGGGTCCGGTCCTGGACTGGCCGGCTTTTGCAGATACTCTCCGGGGCAACCACTTCAGCAACCTCTGGGCGCATCGGCCCGGCCAGCCGCGCGGCGGGGCCCCCGACGCTGGGCCCACCGCGCCGTAGCCGCCGCCGCGTTGGGGAATCCACCTTTCCCTTCCCGGGTGCCGCCCATCTCCCCGTTCCGACATTGGCATGAACAAGCCCACGATCATTTCCTGCCCGGTCTGCCGGAGCACCCGCCTGCACTACCAGTTCTCCGTCGCGGGTTTTCGGGTCGTGCGGTGTGACGGCGGCTGCGGGCTGCTCATGTCCAACCCGCAACCTACCGACGCGGAACTGGGGCAAATTTACGGGGAGAACTATTTCCTGGTCGAGAACAACGCCGCCGGCCAGCGGCACGTGGACGAACTCAAGCAGGGCACGGCCGACCTTTACCTCGACCTCGTCGAACGTTACCGCGGCAAGATTCCCGGCCGGCTGTTGGAAATCGGGTGCGGCCAGGGGGATTTCCTGCTCCGCGCCGCCGCCCGCGGGTTGCGCGTGACCGGCGTGGAATACTCCGAGCACGCCTGCGGGGTGGCCCGCGGAAAGCTGGCCGCGGCCGGCGCCGAGGACGCGGAGGTGCGGTGCGGGGAAATTTCGGACGTGCCTCTGCCCGCAACACCGGACGAGGGCTTTGACGTTTGCGCCTTTTCCGACGTGATCGAGCACGTCCGTGACCCGCGGGCCTTCCTGGAGCGGGTTCATCGGCTCCTGCGTCCGGGGGGTCTCGTCTTCGTGGCCACCCCCGCCCTGGATTCCTGGTCCGCGCGTTTATTGGGCAACCGCTGGATGGAGTTCAAGGCGGAGCACCTCACTTATTTTAACTCGGCCAACCTCCAAAGCCTGTTGTTTAGCTGCGGGTTCGAGGGGATTCTTTCTCGACCTGGCGTCAAGACGTTGAGCTACGATTACGTCGCGGGCCACTTCGAGCGTTACCCGGTCCCGGGGTTCACCGCGGCCGCGGCCCTGGGCCGCCGTGTCCTGCCCTATCCCCTCCGCCGCCGGCCGTTGCGCGTGGTGGCCAGCGGCGTCGCCGTGCTGGCGCACGCGGTGGCCCTGCCCGATCCGCGCCACCGGCGGCTCTCGCTCATCGTGCCGGCTTTCAACGAGGCACCCACCTTCCGCACGGCCTTCGAGCGGCTCCTGGCCAAAGAGGTCGCCGGTTTGGACCTCGAGATCGTGGTCGTGGAGAGCAATTCGCCCGACGGCACCCGGGCGCTGGTGGAAGCCTACCGCGGCCATCCCCGGGTCAAGATCGTGCTCCAGGACCGGCCCCGGGGGAAGGGGAACGCCGTCCGGGCCGGGCTGGCGGAGGCGACGGGCGATTTCATCATGATCCAGGACGCCGACCTGGAATATGACCTGGAGGATTACGAGGCGTTGCTGGAGCCGTTGCTCAAGGGCCAGGCGGCGTTCGTCCTCGGCGCGCGGCACGGCGGCCGGGCCTGGAAGATGCGCCGGTTCAGCGGACAACCCGTTCTCAGCGCGCTGCTCAACGGGGCGCACTGGTTCTTCACCGCGGCGGTGAACGTGCTCTTCGGCTCCAACCTGAGGGACCCGTTCACGATGTATAAGGTGTTCCGGCGCGATTGCCTTTACGGGCTGGAGTTCGAGTGCGACCGCTTCGACTTCGACTTCGAGCTGGTCATCAAGCTCCTGCGGAAGGGCTACCGGCCGATGGAGATCCCGGTGAACTACCGGTCCCGCTCGTTTGCCGAGGGCAAGAAGGTGTCCATCTTCCGCGACCCGCTCACCTGGCTGCGGGCGCTGGTGAAATTCCGCCTCCAACGGGTGGAACCCCTGGCCGTCGTGGAAAAACAACGCCGTTCAGCACCCGCCGCGCCCGCCCCAACCCTCTCCCCCCTGGTCCGTTCCAAATGAGCCGTTATTTCGTCACCGGCGCCGCCGGCTTTATCGGGTCTTCCCTCGTGGACCGCCTTCTTGCCGAGGAGGGCCGCGCCGTCGTCGGCTGGGACAACTTTTCCACCGGCCAGGAGCCGTTCCTCGCGGATGCCCGGCGTCACCCCGGCTTCCGGCTCGTGCGCGGGGACAACCTGGACCTGCCCGCGCTCACCGCGGCGATGGCCGGCTGTGACTTCGTTTTCCACTTCGCCGCCAACGCCGACGTGCGCTTCGGCCTGGAACATCCTTCCAGGGACCTCCAGCAGAACACGGTGGCAACCTTCAACGTGCTCGAAGCCATGCGCGCCAACGGCATCCAGGGGATCGCTTTTTCCTCCACCGGCTCGGTCTATGGCGAGGCGGCCGTGATCCCGACGCCGGAGGACGCACCGTTTCCCATCCAGACCAGTCTCTACGCCGCCTCCAAGGTCGCCGGGGAGACCCTCATTCAGGCATATTGCGAAGGCTACGGGTTCGAGGGCTACATCTTCCGCTTCGTCTCCATCCTGGGGGAACGTTACACCCACGGGCACATCTTCGACTTCCTCAAACAGTTGCTGGCGCACCCCGACCACCTGCGCGTGCTCGGCGACGGCACCCAGCGCAAGAGTTACCTGCACATCGGCGACTGCCTGGACGCCATGCTCCACGTCACCGGCCGGAACACGGCGCGGGCGGCGAAGCACCGGGTGGAAGTCTATAACCTGGGCACCGCGGAGTATTGCCGCGTGCGCGATTCCATCGACTGGATCGCCCGTTTCTCCCACCATGGCACCAAGATCGAGCACTACCTCTAGCTCGCCGGGATACCATTGCTGGCAGCCGACGAGCCGATCATCGCCGAAGGCCTCAGC
>CAXTFX010000004.1:0-4947 GCA_964243185.1 uncultured Chthoniobacterales bacterium | reverse complement strand
ATCGCCGCCCGGCTCGGGGTCACGCCCCGGCTGGAGTTCACCGGCGGCGAGCGTGGCTGGGTCGGCGACAACCCGTTCATCTTCCTGGAAACGGCCAAGGTCCGGTCCACCGGCTGGGAGTCGAAGCTCTCCATCCGGCAAGGGGTCGAGCGCACGGTGGACTGGCTGCGGGCCAACCCGTGGGTGTTCGAGCAGCGTTAGGACCGTTCCCGGCCCATGAACGTGGTCATCCTCGGACTCTGGCACCTCGGCGGCGTGACGGCGGCCTGCGTCGCGGAGCGGTTTCCTGCCACCGTCGGGGTGGACTTTGACGAACCGCTGCTCGCCGGGTTGCGCGAGGGCCGCGCCCCGCTCTTCGAGCCCGGTCTGGACGACCTCCTGAAGGCGAACCTGGCCGCCGGTCGCCTGCGCTTCGAGCACCCGGAAACGCCCGCCGGCCGGGCCGCGCTCGCCGCGGCGGACGTGCTCTGGGTTTGCGACGACACGCCCGTGGACGAGCACGACGTGGCCGACGTGCCCTACGTGCTCGGGCGGATCGAGCGTTGTCTGCCGGCCCTGCGTCCGGGTGCCGTCGTGCTGATCTCCTCCCAGGTGCCCGCCGGGACCTGCGGCAGGTTGGGGGCCGCCCACCCGGACCGGGCGTTTGCCTACAGCCCGGAAAACCTGCGGCTGGGCAACGCCCTGGACGTTTTCCGCCACCCCGAGCGCATCGTCGTCGGCGTCCGCGGCGAAGCCGTCCGCCGCCAACTCACCCCGCTGTTCGAGCCGTTCTGTCCGAACCTGCTCTGGATGAGCCCGGAATCGGCCGAGATGGTCAAGCACGGCATCAACGCCTTCCTGGCGGTGTGCGTGACGTTCGCCAACGAGCTGGCGCGCGTGTGCGAGACCGTCGGCGCGGACGGTCGGGAGGTCGAGCGGGGGCTGCGGTCCGAGCCGCGGATCGGGGAAAAGGCGTATCTCCGCCCCGGCGGCGCCTTCGCGGGCGGCACCCTGGCGCGGGACGTGGTCGCGCTGACGCAGCTCGCCGCGCGGGGGGAGGAAACGGTCGCCCTGTTCCCCGCCATCCTCGCCAGCAACGAGGCGCACAAGCTCTGGGCGCTGCGCAAGTTGCGCGCCCGGTTGGGCGACCTCGCCGGCCGGGAGATCGCCGTCCTGGGCCTGACCTACAAGCCCGGCACGGACACCCTGCGCCGCTCCGCCGCCGTGGAGCTCGTCCGCGCCCTGCGGGCGACCGGCGCCCGGGTCCGCACCTTCGATCCCGCCGTGCGCCCCGGGTCGCTGCCGCCGGACCTCGCGGTCGCCGTGCAGGCGTGCGCCAGCGTGGCCGAGGCCGTCACGGGGGCCGACGCCGCCGTGGTCGCCACGGAATGGCCGGAGGTCCGCGCCGTCGATTGGCCCGCGCTGCTGCCGCTCATGCGCCGGCCGCTCCTGCTCGACGCCAACCGCTTCCTGCCCGGGTTGCCTGGGGCGGAACTCTGCGTGGTCGGGGTGTCGGCCGATTAGTCTTTTTTCCGATTCCATGCTCCTCGCCGACCGTCCCGCCATCATCACCGGTGCCAGCCTCGGGCTGGGTCGCGTCATCGCCGCGCGTTTCGTCGCCGCCGGGGCGGATGTGCTGCTCTGCGCGCGGGACGCCCCGGCGTTGGAAACCGCGGCCGGGGAATTGCGCGCCGCCGCCCCGCGCCCCGGCCAGCGGGTGCTGACGGAGCCCTGCGACGTTTCCAGCGAGGCGGACGTGCGGCGGCTCTTCGCCCGGGCCGACGCGGACCTGCCCGGCCCCCTGCGCGTGCTGGTCAACAACGCCGGCGTTTACGGTCCGAAAGGACCCACCGACGAGGTGAGTCTGGACGCATGGCGCCGGGCGCTGGACATCAATCTCCTGGGCACGCTCATCCCCTGCCGCGAGGCGATGCGCCGGTTCAAAACGGCGGGTTACGGCAAGATCATCAACCTTTCCGGCGGCGGGGCGACCAACCCGATGCCGAACCTTTCCTGCTACGCGGCCTCCAAGGCCGCCGTCGTGCGCCTGACCGAAACCCTCGCCCTGGAACTCCTGCCCTGGCGAGTGGACGTCAACGCCGTCGCCCCCGGTGCCCTGAACACCCGGCTGCTCGACGAGGTGCTGGCCGCGGGGCCGGAGGCGGTCGGGGCGGATTTTTACCAACGCTCCGTCCAGCAATCCCAGGTCGGCGGCGTGCCCCCCGAACTCGGCGCCGACCTCTGCGTTTACCTCGCCGGGGCCGCCAGCGACGGGGTCACGGGCCGGCTGCTCTCCGCGCGGTGGGACCCGTGGGCGACCCTGCACGAGCGCCGCGCCGAACTGGCCGCGGGCGACGTCTACACCCTGCGCCGCATCGTCCCGGAGGACCGCGGTCAGACCTGGCCCCTCCCCCCGACGCCGTGAACCGTCACCTGCCCCCCGCCGGTCAACCTATCCCCGTGGCCATCGTGGGCTGCGGGCTCATCGGCCGCAAACGCCTGGCCGGGCTGCGCGGTCTGGGCCGGCTGGCGGTGGCCTGCGACCTGGACCTCCCCCGCGCCGAGGCCCTCGCCACCCAGGCGGGTTCGGGCGCGCGGGCCACGACGGACTTCGGGGAAGCGGTGAACGATCCCAACGTTGTCGCCGTCATCGTTTCCACCCTCAACGCGGCCCTGGCCCCGGTGTGCGCCGCCGCCTTGCGGGCGGGCAAGGCCGTGCTGGTCGAGAAGCCGGCCGCGCTCTCCGTCGCGGAGTTGGACGAGCTCGCGGCCCTGGCCGCGGCGGGCGGGGGGCTGCCCGTGCGCGTCGGCTACAACCACCGTTTTCACCCCGCCCTCCGGCAGGCGCGCGCCCTGGTTGACGCCGGCGCCCTCGGCCCGCTGATGTTCCTGCGCGGGCGTTACGGTCACGGCGGGCGCGTCGGCTATGACCGGGAGTGGCGGGCGGACCCACGCCAGTCCGGCGGCGGGGAGCTCATTGACCAGGGCGTTCACCTCATTGACCTCGCCGGCTGGTTCCTGGGGGAACCCTTCACGCGCGTCGAGGGCCACGCGGCCACCTACTTCTGGGACATGGCGGTGGACGACAACGCCTTCCTGTCCCTACGCACCGCCGCGGGCCAGACCGCCTGGCTGCACGTCTCCTGCACGGAGTGGAAGAACCTGTTCTCCCTGGAAATTTACGGCCGCGACGGCAAGCTCCACGTCGAGGGGCTCGGGGGGTCCTACGGGGTGGAGCGGCTGACCTTCTACCGGATGCTGCCCGAGATGGGGCCGCCGGAGACGACCGCCTGGGAATACCCCCGCGGGGACGACTCCTGGGCGCTGGAAACGGCCGCTTTTTTCACCGACCTCCGCGAGGGTCGGGTCCCCGTGCCCGGCCTCCGGGAAGCCCGCGCCGCCCTGGCGGTGGTGGAAACGGTTTACCGCTCCAGCGGTTACCCCGTCGCCCCGCGGTCAGACGTTACCCTCCCATGATCATCACCCGTTCTCCCCTGCGCATCTCCCTCGGCGGCGGCGGCACCGATCTGCCTTCGTATTACCGCGAGCACGGCGGCTTCCTCGTCGCCGCGGCCATTGATAAATACGTTTATATCACCCTGCACCAGACGTTTGTGCCGGAGCTGATCGTCAAATATTCCAAGCTTGAACGGGTGTCCAAGATCGAGGACCTGGAGCACCCCATCGTGCGCGAGGCCATGCGGCTGGTCGGCGTGGCGGCGCCGGGGCTGGAGCTGACCTCAATGGCGGACATTCCCGCCGGGACCGGCCTGGGCTCCTCCGGCTCGTTCACCACGGCCCTGCTCAAGGCGTTGCACGCGCACCAGAAGAACCTCATCCACCCCGCGGAGGTGGCCGAACAGGCCTGCCACATCGAGATTGACCTGCTCGGCGAGCCCATCGGCAAGCAGGACCAATACATCGCGGCGTTCGGGGGGCTGACGTGCTTCCGCTTCCACCCGGACGGCCGCGTCGAGGCGTGGCCGCTCAAGATCAGCGAGGAAACCCTCTACAACCTTGAAGACAACCTCCTCCTGTTCTTCACCGGCTACTCGCGCTCAGCCTCCAAAATCCTGCGGGAACAAGACGACAAGTCGAAGGGCGCGGACCGGGTGATGACGGAGAACCTTCACTTCGTCAAGGACCTCGGCCTGCAAAGCCAGCAAGCCCTGGAAACGGGCGACCTCGGGGAGTTTGCCCGCCTCATGGACGTGCACTGGCAACGCAAGAAAGAGCGCAGCGGCGGGATGTCCAACGCCCGCATCAACGCGTGGTATGACCACGCGATGCGGCACGGCGCCCTCGGCGGCAAGATCATCGGCGCGGGCGGCGGCGGTTTCCTGATGTTCTACGCCGCCGACAAGGCCCGGCTGCGTCACGCCCTGCGTGAAAAGGGGCTGACCGAAGTGCGTTTCCGGTTCGATTTCGAGGGCACCAAAACCGTGATCTGAACGTGGCCACGTCATCACCCCCACCCCCGGACCTCTCCGCCTGGCCCGTCGCCATCCTGGCCGGGGGCCTGGCCACGCGGTTGAAACCCATCACCGAAACGATCCCGAAGTCCCTCGTGCCCGTGGCCGGGGAGCCTTTCCTGGCCCACCAGCTCCGGCTCCTGCACGGCCGCGGGCTGCGCCGGGCCGTCCTTTGCGTGGGGCACCTGGGCGAGCGGATCGAAGCGGAGTTCGGCGACGGGAACGCCTGGGGGATGGAGCTGGCCTACTCGTTCGACGGCCCGCGTCTGCTGGGCACCGGCGGGGCGCTCCGGCGGGCGCTGCCGCTGCTGGGGGAGCGTTTCCTGGTCCTCTACGGCGACAGCTACCTGCCCATTGACTATGCGGCGGCGGTGGCGGCCTTTACGCGGAGCGGCCGGCCGGCGCTGATGACGGTTTTCAACAACCAGGGGCGCTGGGACACCTCGAACGTGTTCTACGCGGACGGAACCATCCGGCTCTACCACAAGCAAAACCG
>CAXTFX010000003.1:0-32166 GCA_964243185.1 uncultured Chthoniobacterales bacterium | reverse complement strand
CACTCCCGCCAACAGCACCCGACATCAACGCACACGCAAAGAAAAACCGCTTTAAGTAAGTGGACAAAAGAAGCGTGGCATTCTCTTTGCCTCCCGGGTCGGGCGGGCAGGATACCTGTCCTACCCCGGGAACTTATGCGCGAATATTTAGTTCGGGCTCAGGGAGGGCGTCGGGGATCTCTGTGGTAGCATGCCGCTCGGCTGCCGCCCGTAGGGAAAATCTTCGGGTATATGAACGAAAATCGAGCGGCGGCCACCTTTGCGATTAACCTTGGGTCGAACTTTACCCAGCGATATTATCACCGTGCGAGGCGGCTTTGTATCGCCTCCGTCTTCCTTTGGTAGATTGATGAGAATAACCGGGTGTAGCGGTCGGTCGCAGGCATAGCCAGATTTTACGTCGTATTCGTCCTGGTTGTTCTCACTCGGCGGGTATTGAGGCTTGACAAGGTTGATGACCAGACCAGGCATTGGACCGCTGACTTTGATGTCTCCCACTTTAGCCTGTGGTTTGGCAGTGGCATTAAATTTCCCTTGCTCTGGTGAGTTGGACGAAGGTTCCGGGCGGATCCCCGGGTTTGTATCTATCATGTAAATCGGGGCCGGTCTAATACCTGGATTTGACATAGTTTTAGTCGAACCTTTCGGGTCGCCAGATGCAATCTCACTAACGGTCGTCCCGTTGCCAGCACGCCTGTCGGTCTGCTGACAGCCTCCGGTCAGGGCCAAAATCGTGCCCAAAGCCACGGTGCAAAAGTGGCGAATTTTCAAACGGTATGAATTTTCCATAACCTGGTTTGGTGATTAAAGCAGCGTTGAAGTAGGAGTTTGCCCAAGTTCCTGGCCCGATTACAAGCCAATTTTCAACAAAAAATGCTTGTTTGTAGGTTGGACTGCACTTCGTTGCAGCCGGTCGGCCTCAGAATCCGTGTCATGCCAGTCGAAGTTTGGGCGACGATCGTGCGATTACGCACGAAGATGGGTCCGGGGAGACGCCAGGACCATCTTTTTCGCCCTGGCCAAGCCGACCTGAACGTCGCGGATTGGCTCTGCCCGGCAGAACCCCCCCGGTCGCGACATCCCTAAAGGTGAGAGGACGTGGCCCTTACTTAACTAGCTTGGTCCCACCTCAGAACCGCCCTATCCGCCCGAACGCCTCGTAGCGCGCGGCGATCTCCGCGTCCGTGACGGTGCGCAGCCGCTCCAAGCTGAACGCCTCGACGTTGAAGCTCGCCATCACGCTGCCGTAAACCACGCCGCGGCGTAGGTGCTCGAACGTCACTTCTGCCGGGTTCTCCCGCGCGAGATAACCGACCAGGCCGCCGGCGAAGCAGTCGCCCGCGCCCGTCGGGTCCAGCAGGTTCGCCAGGGGGAACGCCGGGCAGGAAAAGAACTCCGTCGGCCCGTGGTGGTCGCCCGCGCCGGTGTCGCCGAAGAGCAGGCAGCCGTGCTCGCCCTTCTTGATGGCCACGAAGCGCGGGCCGAAGCCGCGGATCAGCGCGGCGGCCCGGATCAGGTTCGTCTCGTCGGTGAGCATCCGGGCCTCCCCGTCGTTGAGAATGATCATGTCCACGCGCGCCAACAGGTCGAGCAGTTCGGGCCGGGCGATGGTGATCCACAGGTCCATCGTGTCGGCGACGACGAAACGCGGCCGGGCCATCGCGTCGAGGACATGCACCTGGAGCGCCGGGGCGATGTTGCCCAGGAGCACGAAGGGCGTCTGCCGGTAGGCGTCGGGCAGGTGCGGGGTGAAGTTCTCGAAGACGTTGAGCGCCACGGAGCGGGTTTCCCGGGTGTTCATGTCGGCGTGGTATTCGCCCGACCAGCGGAAGCTCGGGCCGGCGGCGCGCTGGAGGCCGGCGAGGTCCACGCCGCGTTGCTCGAAGAACGCGACGTGCTCGGGCGGGAAGTCGTCGCCCACGATGCCGACGAGCTGGGGCCGGGCGAAGAACGAGGCGGCCACGCTGCCATACGAGGCGGAGCCGCCGAGCAGGTCGGCGTGCTCCTCGGCGGGGGTTTTGACGGTGTCGAGGGCGATGGAGCCGACGACGAGGAGCGGGGAGGGAGCTTCAGCCATGATGGGAGCGCGCATTAGAGAGGAGGAGGGGCGCGCGCGCAAGCGCCCCGCGCACACTTTCCCGACCCCGACGGACTGGCGCACCGGGCAGGCCGCGGGCAGGTTCCGCCCATGAGCGCAGACGGCGCAACATTCGACTGGCACCACGAGTTTCGCCCCGGCGACCTCGGGCGGATCGTCACCGCGCACGGGGAGGTTTACGCGCGGGAGTTCGGCTGGCCGGGCGCGGGCTTCGAGGCGGCGGTCGCCGAGGGCCTGGGCGCGTTCGCGCGGACCTACCCGGAGCGGTCGGCGGTGGGTTGGGACCGGGTGTGGATCGCCGAGCGCGGCGGAACTTACGCCGGCTCTGTGGCGGTGCAGGAGATCGTGCCGGGGCAGACGGCGCAACTGCGCTGGCTGCTCGTGGCCCCCGGGGCGCGCGGGCTGGGCCTGGGCGAGCGGCTGGCGACGGCGGTGGTCACGCGGTGCCGGTCCCGCGGGCTGAAGGCGGTGCGATTGTTCACGACCCCGGGGCAGACGGTGGCCATCGGCCTTTACCGGAAGCTGGGCTTCGTGAAACTCGGCGAGGAGCCGCACGAGCACTGGGGGTTCCCGGGCGTGCTGGAATGGCACGAACTGGCGTTGTGAGACGCTGGCCGCCCGGGGCGGGATGCGGGACGTTGGAGGATGTTGCTGCGCGCCGTTCTCTTCGATGCTGCCGGGACCCTCATCCACCTCCCCCGCCCCGTCGGGGAACACTACGCGGAGGTCGCCCGACGCTTCGGCGGGGAGTGGTCGGCCGAGGCGCTGGAGCGGGCGTTCCGGCAGGCGTGGCGGGCCATGCCCCCGCGTCTCCCGACGGCCGACGGCGGCCCCCGGCCGGACGATGACCGACCCTGGTGGCGGGCGCTGGTCGGCCGGGTGTTCGAGCGCGTGCCCCCGCCGGACGGGTTCGACGCGGAGGCGTTCTTCACGGCGGTGTATGCCCATTTCGCCGAGCCGGGCGTCTGGGCGGCGTTCCCGGACGCGGCGGGGACGCTGACGTTCCTGCGCGCCCGGGGGCTGCGGCTGGCGGTCGTGTCGAACTTCGACCAGCGATTGCGCGCGGTGCTGGGTCACGTCGGCCTGGCGGAGCATTTCGAGCACGTCGTCCTGTCCAGCGAGGAGGGCGCGGACAAACCGGACGCGCGCATCTTCCAACTGGCCCTGGCGAAGCTGGGCGTAACCGCGGCCGAAACCCTGCACGTCGGCGACGAGCCGGCCAAGGACGGCGGCGCGGAGACGCTGGGCGTGCGCGTGTTCCACCTGGAGCGGCCCGGCCGGGGTTTGGACGCCCTGCGGGACGCCGTGGCGGGAGGCGAATTTTAGGGCTTAGCGGGGTTGCCGGGATCGTTGGGGCGTGCCAACCTGTCGCCCGTTTCAGGGGGTGATAGCTCAATGGTTAGAGCAGTTGCCTTTTAAGCAATTGGTTCTGGGTTCGAGTCCCAGTCGCCCCAAACTTCCCGCCCCCGGTTCGTCCTGACCCGCCCCCGCCCCGGCGGCTGGGGGGCGGAGAGTTACTTTACCCGCGCGGGTTGAAGCCCGCCGGACGGTGGGGCAAAGATCGGGCACGCCAGTTTTCTGCCTCCCCGGCGGGTGCCCCGAGAAAACGCCCCCCGCGCCCCCCGCCTTCTGCCTTTCCTCCCCCGTTCCACCTTCCGCCCCCCGCCGGGGCTGCGGAACAGACACGTCCAGACCATCCTGCCCGCCCTGCTGCCGCGGCGTCGGCTCCCGTTGCCCTACCGGCGCGAGCGCCTGGAGTTGCCCGACGGGGACTTCCTAGACCTGGGTTGGCTCCGGGGCGCCGACCGGGGCCGTCGGCTGGCGGTGCTCACGCACGGGTTGGAGGGCGACGCGGAGGCCGGTTACATCCGGGGCATGGCGCGGGCCCTCCTGGCGGCGGGCTGGGACGTGTTGGCGTGGACCCTGCGCGGGTGTGGCCCGGAGCCGAACCGGCTCGCGCGGTTTTACCACGCGGGGGAGACCGGGGACCTGCGCGCGGTCATCACGCACGGGGCCGCCCAGGGGTATCCCGCGGTCGCCCTGGTTGGCTTCAGCCTGGGGGGCAACCTGCTCCTCAAATCCCTCGGCGAAAGCCCCGCCCACCCCGCGGTCGCCGCCGCGGCCACCTTTTCGGTGCCCGTGGACCTGGCGGCGAGCACCCGCGCGCTGGACGGGCGCCGGAGCAACCGGCTCTACCTGCGCCGTTTCCTGCAAACCCTCACCGCCAAGGTGGCAGCCAAGGCCCGGCGCTTCCCGGAACACCTGGACGCCACGGACCTGCGGCGGGTGCGCGGCTTCGGCGACTTTGACGACCGCTACACCGCCCGCCTGCACGGGTTCCGCGACGCGGCCGACTACTGGGGCCGCTCCAGCGCCCGGGGCTACCTGGCGGGCATCCGCGTGCCGACCCTGCTGGTCAACGCGCGCGACGACCCGTTTCTCCCCTTCCCGGCGTGCTTCCCGCGCGCGGAAGCCGAGGCCAATCCCGACTTCTTCTTCGAGGCCCCGGGCCACGGCGGGCACGTCGGGTTCGTGGACTTCCGCGACCCGGCGGGGACGGGCCGGACCTGGGCGGAGCGGCGCGCGGTGGCGTTCCTCGGAAGATTAATCACGGGTTGAAACGGTCCGCCCGCGCTCCGGCCGCCGATTGAGGGGCTACCCATGTTGCCGAGACGTTTACCCTTTCCCGCCGCCCGCCGGCTCGCCCTCGCCCTGCTCGTGCTCCTCCCGACGCTGGCGGCGCGCGCCGAGGAGTGGAAGGAGGTTTCCCGCGGCAAGGACCTCGTCGTTTCCAGCCGTCCGCGCACCGGCTCGCCCATCGCGGAGGTGCGCGCCGTCGGCCGGGTGGACGCTTCCCCGGCCACGGTGAAAGCCGTCTTGGATGACCGGGAGCGTTACCCGAGCTTCATGCCCTACGTCTCCGAGGTGCGGGTCATCTCCACCAACGCCGCCGCGCGCACCCTGGTGGCCTACATGCGCCTGGACCCGCCCATTGTCGGCCAGCGCGACTACACCATCGCCGTCCGCGAGGAAGCCCGGCCCGGCGGGTTCTTCACCAGTTGGCAGATCGCCAACGACAAGGGCCCCGCCGAGAAGCCCGGGGTCGTGCGCGTCAAGGTCAGCGAGGGCTCCTGGCTGCTGGAGCCAGAGGACGGCGGCAAGGCGACCCGGGCGACCTACACCCTGTTCACCGACGCGGGCGGCAGCGTGCCGGCGTTCGTGGTGAACCAGGCCAACAAACGCAGCCTCGGCGACCTGTTCACCGCCGTGCGGAAAACGGCCGCCGACCCGAAGTATAAACGGTGATCCCCTGGAGGGAGGCAGGCCCTTGCCTCCCGGACGCTGCCTTCGGGCGCCCTCCCCGCCGCCGGCGGCGCCCTTTTGCGCCCTAGCTCGTTCCTTGTTCGCCGGTTGGCCCGGGGGGCAGGCGGTCGAAGGCAGATCCGGGGAGGCAAGGGCCTGCCTTCCCGCCAGCAAATCAACGGATTGCAAAGCCGCGCGGAGCCGCTCCTTCGACCTCGCTCTCCTCCACGCCCTTGATCCCCGGCCCGAGGGCACTCTGGGCGATGGCCTCCAGGAACGCCCGCACCTCCGCGGCCTCCCCGCCGGCGAAGAGTTCCACGCGCCCGTCGGGCAGGTTTCGCACGCTGCCCGCCACGTCGTAACCCGCGGCGATCTCTTTCACCGTCCAGCGAAACCCGACGCCCTGGACGCGGCCGGAGTAGAGGATGCGGCGGTGGACGACCACGCGGCATTCATAACCTGGAAAGGCTGTTTGCCAAGACCTGCCCGGGGCGGGCAGGTTCCACTACGACGCCCCCCACCCTTCCCCGTTTTGAACTGGCAAACCGCCCGCGGCCCGCTCGATCTGTCAGACCGTCGCGTTCCGGCGCTGATGGGCGTCGTCAACGTCACCCCCGATTCGTTCTCCGACGGGGGGCGGTTCTTCGACCCGGAACGGGCCATCGCCCACGGCCTCGCGCTGGCGGCGGGCGGGGCCGTGCTCCTGGATGTCGGCGGAGAGAGCACGCGGCCGGGGGCGGAGCCGGTGGGCGAGGATGAGGAACTCCGGCGCGTGCTCCCCGTCGTCGCCGGGCTGGCGGCGCGGCTGCCGGCGGGGGTATGGATTTCCGTGGACACCTCCAAGGCGGCCGTCGCCGACGCCGCGCTCGCCGCGGGCGCCGCGATCATCAACGACGTGACGGCGGGCCGGGGGGACGCGGGGATGTTCGCCGTCGTGCGTCGCCGGGGCGCGGGGCTGGCGCTGATGCACATGCGGGGCGAGCCGCGGACGATGCAGCGGGCGCCCCGCTACGACGACGTGGTGGCGGAGGTCGGCGCGTTCCTGGCCGGACGCGGGGCGGCGGCGCGCGCGGCGGGCATCGCCCCGGAGGCGTTGGCGTTCGACCCGGGCATCGGTTTCGGGAAAACCACGGCGCACAACGTCGCCCTCCTGCGCGGGCTGCCGGCGCTGGCGCGGGCCGTGGGCGCGGACCGACCGCTGGTGGTGGGCGTCTCGCGCAAACGGTTCCTGGCGGCGCTGGTCGGCCGGGAGGCGGCGGGCTGGCCGGCGGCGGAGCGGGACGCCGCCAGCCTGGGCGTCGGGCTGGCGGCATCCTTGGCCGGGGCGCGGGTGTTGCGGGTCCACGACGTGCGGGGGCACGCGGAGGCGGTGCGGGCGATGCGGGCCGTGGCGGACTGACAGCGGCGGGGAGGTTTCTCCGTGAGCCATCCCGCACCGCTTCTGGAAACTTTTTTGAACAACCCGCCTCCGCCCAACGTCCGCGTTGGCTCGCCCTTTCTGACGCCCGCCGCATGGACTCCCTCTATCTCCTCGCCCTGCGCCATTGGAACGCGGCGGTGGAGGTCCTGCTCATCGCCGCGGCGATCTACTTCGGCTGGCGCCATTTCCGCGGCACCCGCGGCGCCCGCGTCCTGGTCGGGGTGACGGTGTTCCTCGTCGGGCTGACGCTCCTGGCCCGGCTCCTGCGCTTGGAGGTCCTGGGCTGGCTGCTGGCGCACTCCCCGCTGTTCTTCGCCGTGTCGCTGGTGGTCATCTTCCAGCCGGAGTTGAGGCGCACCTTCGCGGAGCTCGGCAGCGGCCGGCTCTTCGGCGGCGCGCGCCAGAGCCGGGAGGAGCTGGACGAGCTCTGCGACTGCGTCTTCGCGCTGGCCGACCGGCAGCACGGCGCGCTGATCGCCATCGAGCGGGAGGACGGGGTGCGCGCCCAGGCCGAGAGCGGCGTGGAGATTGATTGCGCGTTCTCCGCCGAGTTGGTGCGGACGATCTTCTGGCCCAAGACGCCCCTGCACGACGGCGGCCTGGTCCTGCGCGGCGGCCGGATCGTCGCCGCGGCGTGCATCTTCCCCGTTTCCCAGAAGGAAAGCCTGGACCGTTCCTTCGGCCTGCGTCACCGCGCGGGCCTCGGGATCTCCGAGGAAACGGACGCGCTGGCCATCGTCGTCAGCGAGGAAACGGGGAGCGTGGCGCTCTGCCACCGCGGCCAGATCGCCCGCGGCCTCGGCCCGGAGGAGTTCCGCCGCCGGCTCGAGCGGCTCCTGCTCGGCAAACGGCTGCTGGTCGGCCCGGGCGGCGGCAAGGCGGCGTCCGTGCCGGTGACGCGGCCGGAGGAACGGGACGCGGCGTGACCGCGCTCCGCGCGGAATGACGAAACCCGAAGCTCGAAACCAGAAATAAATTCGGAGCGCCAAGCCTCCTCTCGCCGTTTACCCCTTTGTCCTCCATCCGGGCTTCGTCATTCTGATTTCGTCATTCTGACTTCGTCATTTCGGCGTAGCCGGTCCCATCATGTTCACCCGCCTCCGTCACCACTGGCCCGCCAAGCTCGGCTCGCTGCTCGCGGCGGCCGTCGTCTGGTATCTGCTGCGCCAGGCCATCCGCCCGCGGTCCGCCCCGGCCCCGGCGGGCCCGGCGTCCGCGGTCACGGGGCGTTTCCCCTGAGCCGGACCGGGGCGCCCGCGAACGCCGGCTTGCCAACCCCCCGGCCCGTGCGGAAGATGGGCGCCCGCGCCCCGACCGTTTCCCGCATGACGTCCCCCTCCCCCGCCGCCCCGCCGCCTGACTCCGCCCGCGCCACGGCCACGGCCGCCGCCCGCCGCCTGTTCGGCACGGACGGGGTGCGCGGGCTGGCCAACGTCGAACCCGTCACCGCGGAAACCGCCCTCAAGCTCGGCCGCGCCGCCGCGCACGTCATCATGGGCCTCGGCCGCCGCGAGGGCCGCGCCAACGCCCGGCCGCTGGTGGTCCTGGGCAAGGACACCCGCCAGAGCGGCTACATGCTGGAGAACGCCCTCGCCGCCGGGCTGATGTCCCTTGGGGCGGACGTTTTCCTGCTCGGCCCGCTGCCCACGCCGGGCGTCGCCTACATCACGCGCTCCCTGCGCGCGGACCTGGGCATCGTGCTCACCGCCTCGCACAACTCTTACGAGGACAACGGGATCAAGTTCTTCCGCCACGACGGTTACAAGCTGGACGACACCATTGAGCGGCGCATCGAGGAGCTCGTCTTCTCCGGGGACATCGAGAACGTCCGCCCGACGGCCGGCAAGATCGGCCGCGCCAAGCGCATTGACGACGCCCTGGGCCGTTACGTGGAATTCGCCAAGACGGCCTTCTCCCCCTCGCGCGAGAAGACCCTGGACGGGATGCGGATCGCCCTGGACGTCGGCAACGGCGCCGGTTACAAGAGCTCGCCCTGGATCCTGCGGGAGCTCGGGGCGGACGTTTTGACCTTCCACAACGACCCGGACGGCACGAACATCAACCGGGACTGCGGCTCGACCTACCCGGAGGAAATCCAGCTCCTGGTTCGCCAGACCGGCGCGCACGTCGGCATTACCCACGATGGGGACGCTGACCGCGTGCTCCTGTGCGACGAGAAGGGCGAGATCGTGGACGGCGATGAGATCATGGCCATCGCCGCGACCGAGTTCCTGCGCGACGGGCACCTGGCCAAGAACACCCTCGCCGCGACCGTGATGAGCAACTTCGGCCTGGACGAGACCGTCGAGCGCGCCGGCGGCCGGGTCGTCCGCACGCCCGTGGGCGACCGTTACGTCATCGAGGAAATGGTCCGCCACGGCCTCAACGTCGGCGGCGAGCAGAGCGGGCACATGATCTTCCGGGACCATTCCACGACGGGCGACGGCATCATCACGGCGCTACAGATTTTGCGGATCATGTCCTTGCGCGGCAAGCCGTTGAGCGAGTTGAAGCGGTGCCTCGCCAAATACCCCCAGGCCCAGCGCAACCTGAAGGTGAGCCGCAAGCCCCCCCTGGCGGAGCTGCCCGAGGTCACGACCCTCGTGCGGGAAACCGAGCGGACCCTGGACGGCAAGGGCCGGGTGCTCCTGCGCTACTCCGGGACGGAGCCCAAGGTGCGCCTGCTCATCGAGGGGCGCGACGCGGACGCCATCGAACGACACGCCAGCCGCATCGCCGACGCGCTCACGCAGGCGATCGGCGCCTGACCTGGCGCATGACGGCGACCCAAACGATGCTCTTACGGGTGCGCGCGCACCTGCCCGCCTGCGCCGTGCCGCGGTGGGACGCGGCCCAGGCGTGGCTGGCCGCCCACCCGGTGCTGGTGGTCGCCGTCGGCGGGCTGTCGGTGCTCCTGAGCGTGGCCGCCGTGGGGTTGACGCCGTGGGTCATCGCGCGGCTGCCGGCCGACTTCTTCCTCCGCCTCACGCTGCCGCCCGCGCCGGTGCTGCGCCGCCCGCACCCCGCGCGGGTGATCGGCCGCAACGTGCTCGGGGGGTGCATCGTCGTGCTCGGCCTCCTGCTCGTTCCCCTCCCCGGGCCGGGCGCGCTGGTGGTGCTGTTGGGTCTGGCGCTCGCGGATTTTCCCGGCAAACGCCGTTTCCTGGCCGCGGTGCTGCGCCGGCCGACGGTGATGCGTTCCATCAACTGGCTGCGCCGGCGCGCCGGGCGGGAGGCGATGCTGGCCCCCGGCCCCTTCCAGCGGCGCGAAGCCCACGCGGACGAAGACGACGATTGCGCGGTGACGCCCCTGGCGTGAAGACCGGCGGGCCGACGGGCGGGGATTCTTTATCCCCGCCGGGCGAAAATCCGTGCCTCGCGGGCCTGGACGGTCAACTCTTCGATCTCCTTCAGGGTGGTCTCCTGCCGGCGGAGGAGGTCGGCGTTGGCCTGTTGCAGCGATTGGAGCGCCGCGGCCGGATCGTTGGGCAACGGGGCCAACTGCGAACGCACGCTGGTGGAGGGGGTGAGCGTGACCGCCAGGAGCAGGAGCGCGGCGGAGAAGACAGGTCGGATGTTCATGGGAAAGAATTACAGGGGAGGACCTCAGCGCCGACCGGCGGAACCGGAGCGGGCGGAATAAATTTTTACCTGCCGCACCTCCTCTTTGGCCGCGGCGAGCTGGGTTTCGATCTTGGTCTGGTTGGCCGCGATCTGATCCTGCTGTTTGCGGATCTGACCGACGAGCGCGTTGAAAGCATCCGCGCTCAACGCCAGCCCGCCGCCCCCGCCGCCCTGGGAGCGGGACGTGGCGGGAGCACCCAAGCTGCCGGCGAGCAGGACCGCGGCGCCGGCGAGCAGGATCGGCCAAGGCCGGGAACGAACGACAGATTTGAGAGCCGGAGGGGTAAATTTCATCGGGATCCTTTTGAGCAGGATACGTTCCCAGCCACCTGGAACCGCGGTTTTGTGGCTGCCCAAAACTGGGCCTGGCAGGGAATTTGCTTGCCCTCTGTGCGCGGACTCTTAAACTCGCCCGCAGTTCACTTCATCCCCACCCTTTTCTCCTGACGCTTATGGCCGGTCCCGGAATGTCCCAGACGCAAAACCTGTCCATGCAGCAGGTTTTGGCCCCGCAACTCCAGCAGAGCCTCATCATCCTACAGGCGCCGATGTTGGAACTGCGTAACATCGTCCAGCAAGAGATGGAAACCAACCCGGTGTTGGAAGAGGAGTTCACGCAGGAAGCTCCCCCGGACGAGCGCACCCGCGAGGACGGGCCGGACGACAACTTCGAGCAGGAGTTCGAGAAGCTGGCCAAGCTCGACGAGGAGTGGCGCGAATACATGGCGCAGAGCAACTCGTTCAGCGCCCGCGGTTCCGACGAGGACGAGCGCCGGCAGCACTTTTTCGACAGCATCACCGCCCAGGAGACGCTCCAGCAGCACCTCATGGGGCAGCTCAACGGCGCGGAGATGAGCAGCGACGACCTGAAGCTGGCCGAGCTCATCATCGGAAACATTGACGACAACGGGTTCTTGCAGACGACCCCGGAGGAGATGGAGGCCAACACGGGCGTCGCCGCCAAGGACCTGCGGCGGGTCCTCGACACCATCCAGAACTTTCACCCGCCGGGGGTTGGCGCCCTGGACCTGCGCGATTGCCTGTTGATCCAGCTCCGGCGCCAGGGCCGGCAGAACTCCCTGGAATACCAGATCCTGGACCGCTTCCTGGAGGAGCTCGGCAAGCGCCGCTACCCGGAGGTCGCGCGCCGGCTCGGGGTCGGCGTGGACCAGGTCCAGAAGGCCGCGAACTCCATCGCGCTCCTCGACCCCAAGCCCGGGGCCATCTTCGCCGCGGACCCGAACAACTACGTGCTGCCCGACGTGAGCGTGGAAAAGATCGGCGGCGACTACCAGATCATCCTCAACGGCGAACAGATTCCGCACCTGCGCATCTCGAACACCTACAAGGACATCATGGCTCAGAACGGCAGCGGCGGGGACGTGAGGGAATACATCCGGGAAAAGATTCGCAGCGGCAAGTTCCTCATCAAGAGCATCCACCAGCGCCAGCAGACGATCTCCAACATCGCCCGCGAGATCGTCAAGCGGCAGCGGGAATTCCTCGACCACGGCACGGCGCTCCTGAAACCCATGACGATGGTGCAGGTGGCCGAGGCGGTGGGCGTGCACGAGACCACGGTTTCCCGCGCCATCTCCGGCAAGTATATGTCCACGCCGCAGGGGGTGTTGGAGATGCGTTACTTCTTCACCCCCGGCTACCAGACCGCCGACGGGGTCAGCATGTCGAACACCTCGGTGAAAGAGGCCATCGAGAACCTGGTGAAGAGTGAGAGCACGCTCAACCCGCTGTCCGACAAGGAAATCGTCTCCATCCTGAGCGAGCGCGGGATCCCCATCGCCCGGCGCACGGTGGCGAAGTATCGCAACGAACTGAGCATCTTGCCGAGCAACATGCGGAAACGGTATTGAGCGCAATCTCGGTCACGGACGGAGGGCCCGCGAAACACGCGAAGAGACGCGAAAGGAAAAGGCAGAAAGAAGAAGAGGTTTTGTTTTCCTGCCTTTCTTTCGCGTGTTTCGCGGGCAACCTCATCATCCTCCCACCATCCTCGGCCGTCCGGTTCTAGCAAACTGACCCGAACGGGATGCTCTTCGTCGAGTTCCGTTTTGCTTGGTTTTACGCCCTGGCGGCGGGCGTTTACTGGGCGCTTGCAAACAACCTTTGGCGGAAACGCTGGTTGCTCGTTTGCTCGTATGTTTTCTACGGCGCGTGGGACCCGCGCTTTTGCCTGCTCATCGCGTTCAGCACGGCCGTTGATTACCTCGTGGGCCGGCGGTTGGAGGGGGCAGGCGAGGAACCCACCCGCCGCCGTTGGCTGATTTTCAGCTTGGTGGTTAACCTCGGGGTGCTGGGGTTCTTCAAATACTTTAATTTTTTTGCCGATTCCGCCGCGGCGCTCGTGACGGCGCTGGGGTTTCCGGCGAACCGCTCGACCCTCCAGATCATCCTGCCGGTGGGCGTGAGTTTTTTCACGTTCCAATCGCTGTCCTACACCATTGATATCTACCGGCGCCGGCTCGCGGCGGTGCGCGACTTTTCTGACCTCGCGCTGGCGGTGAGCTTCTTCCCCCAGCTCGTGGCCGGGCCGATCATGCGCGCGGTGGATTTTCTGCCGCAACTCGTGGCCCTGCGCCGGCTGGCGGAGGTGGACTGGCGCGGTTGCCTGACCTTGTTCCTCGTGGGGTTCTTCAAAAAGGGCTGCGTGTCGGATAACCTCGCGCCGACGGTGGATGCGTTTTTCGCCGCGCCGGGCAGCTACTCCCCCGCCAGCGCGTTCCTGGGGATCGTGGGTTACGCCACCCAGATTTACTGCGATTTCAGCGGCTACACGGACATGGCCATCGCGTGCGCGGGCGGCCTGGGCTACCGGCTCTGCCGGAACTTCGACCACCCGTATTTCGCCGCGGACCTCGCGGACTTCTGGCGGCGGTGGCACATCAGCCTGTCGTCATGGCTACGCGATTACCTTTACATCCCGCTGGGCGGCAACCGCGGCGGGGAAGTCTTCGTCGCGCGGAACCTCCTCCTGACCATGCTCCTGGGCGGCCTCTGGCACGGGGCGGCGTGGCACTTCGTCCTCTGGGGCGGGCTGCACGGCGCCGCGCTGGTCGCCCACCGGGCGTGGAAGCGCGCCCGGAGCAGGCGACGGCTGCCGGCAGGGGCGGGCGTGGCGTTGACCCTTATCTGGGTCTTTGGCTGCTGGGTCGTGTTCCGCGCCCCCGACCTCCCGACGGCGGGCGCGGCGTTCAAGGCGCTGTTTCCCCTGGCCGGCCATGCGACGGACCGGCTGCCCGGCGAGAACTTCTGGGCGGTGGCCCTGCCCGGGTTAGCCCTGGCGCACGCGCTGGCGTGGCGCCGAACCCTGGTCGCCTGGTGGGAGCGCCTGCCGGACCCGGCGTTCGCGGCGGCGTGCGGGCTGGCGTTTGGGGCGATGCTGACGCTGTTGCCGACGCGCTACGCGCCGTTCATCTATTTTCAATTCTAACGGCTGAACGCTTGCTGCCAGACGCCGGATGGGGGAAAACAGCGCCGACCCGGTCGGTCCCGCGTCGTGCGTCCGGTCCCCAGCAACCCCCTCCCCATGTCCTCCTCTCCGCGCTTCCTCCTTCCGCGCAAACCCGGCAAGAACGGCCTCGGTGCCGGCCTCTGGAACCTTGGTCCCGGCACCGATCCCTTCGGCGGGCCGACCCGGCCGGCGATCCCGTTCCTGGACCGGTTGAACCTGCTCGCGGAGGCGGGCATGACCTACTACGAGAGCCACGACACGGAGATCACGCCGGCGATGGCGCCGGAGGGCAAGAAACGCGCTGACGAGTGCGGGCTGCGGTGCGCGATGTATACGCCCTCCTTCTTCACCGACCCGATCTTCAAGGACGGCGCCATGTCCTCCAACGATCCGGCCATCCGCGCCCGCGGCCTGGAGAACGCCAAGGTCGCCGTGGACACGACGCTGCTCCTCGGGGCCGACACGATGGTGTTCTGGAACGGGCGCGAGGGCTTCGACTTCGTGCTCGCCAAGAACGGCCGCGACGCCTTCCGGCGCCTCATTGACGGGTTCAACGCCGTCGGGCAATACGCCCTTTCCCAACACGGGGCCGGCAAGATTCGCTTCGCCATCGAGCCCAAACCCAACGAGCCGCGCGCCAACATGTATCTGGCCACCGTCGGCGAGGCCCTCTACCTCATCAGCCGGCTGGACCCGGCGGTGCAGCCGTTGTTCGGGCTCAACCCGGAGGCGGCCCACTCGCGCATCGCGGGGCTGGACTACGTCTGGGACGTGGAGCTCTGCCTGGAGGCCGGCAAGCTCTTCCACATCCACCTCAACGCGCAGGACGGCCAGCGCTACGACCAGGACCTGCCCTTCGGCTACACGGAACCGCTGAAAGACCTGGCGCTGTGCGTCGTGCTCCAGGACGCGGGCTACGAGGGCGTCGTGGCCTTCGACGTGAAGGCCCCGCGCACGGACGCCACGGAAAACATCAAGGACGTCCTCACCGTGAGCGCGCAGAACCTCGCGTGGCTTTGGGACCGGGCCGTCGCCGTGGACCGGGCGAAGGTCGAGGAGTTTCGTAAAACAAACCGGGCGACGGCTTTGAGCGGGTATCTCGCGGGGTGCCTCTACGGGAAGTAGGCCGGCCGCGTCCATCAAAGCGACGGCTACCGTAAACGGGCTGCCTCCGCCGCCCCGGCAAGGGCGACCAGAGAGTAGCCCCGGGTGCCACCCGGGGTTCGCGTGAGACAGGGGTAGAACCCTGGCGGGGGTGAGAAGAAGGCGCGCAGAACGGGAGAACGTTCCCGGAATCAGGGTTAGCTTGGCTGTTCTTTCCACCCCTGTCGGGGTTCTCCGATCATCACATCGTTCCCCCCGGTGGCACCCGGGG
The DNA here is from genome assembly GCA_964243185.1 of uncultured Chthoniobacterales bacterium. Taxonomy (GTDB): domain Bacteria; phylum Verrucomicrobiota; class Verrucomicrobiia; order Chthoniobacterales; family SZAS-18; genus CAXTFX01. The sequence goes on along the minus strand of CAXTFX010000003.1, from coordinate 16,877 downwards.
CTACTCTCTGGTCGCCCCTGCCGGGGCGGCAGAGGAAAGTGCCTCGTCACTCTGGCGTCCGGCCACCCCGTCACCCCGCGTGTCCATCCTCCCCGCCCTCCTCTACCTCCAGTGGCACTCCGCCTGGAACCGCACCTTGGCGCGGCTGCGGCGGCTCAAGCAGCCGAAATACCTCGTCGGCGCCCTCGTCGGGGTGGCCTACCTCTACGCGAATTTCCTGCGCTTTCTCCTGCCGCTGCCGGGGTCGCCCCGGCTCCACGGTCGGCCCGTCAACCTCGGGGCGACGGACCTGACGACGCTGCCGCTGGCGCAGTTCACCCCGCTCATCGAAACGGCCGGCGCCCTCCTGCTCGCCGGCATCGTGGCCCTGGCGTGGGTGGTGCCGCGGGACCGTGCGGCGCTGGTCTTCACCGAGGCGGAGATCGCGTTCCTGTTCCCCGCGCCGGTGTCGCGGCGGGCGCTGATCCACTGGAAGCTCCTGCGCTCGCAGTTCGCCATCCTGCTGACCATCGCGCTTCTGACGCTCATCACGGGCCGTTTCCGCCTCGGCGGGCACGTCTGGACGCAGGCCGCCGGGTGGTGGGTGATCCTGTCCACCCTGTCCCTGCACCTGCTCGGGGCGTCCTTCGCGCGGACCCAGCTCTTGGAACGGGGCCTCACGCCGTGGCGCCGCCGGGCCGTGGTCCTCCTGCTGGTCGGCGGGCTGCTCGCGGCGGCCGGGTGGTGGGTGCGGGCGAGCGTGCCGCCGTTCCGGGAGGGCAGCCCGGACCCCGCGGCGGTCCTGGCCTGGGCGCGGGCGCTGTTGGCGACCCCGGCGGTTCACTGGCTGCTCGAGCCGTTCCGCATCCCGCTGCGCCCCTTCCTGGCGCCGGATGCCGCCGGCTTTCTGCGGGCGCTCGGACCGGCGGGGTTGTTGCTCGGGGTGAACTACTTCTGGGTCCTGCGGGCGGACGTGGCGTTCGAGGAAGCCTCCGCGGACCTCTCGCGCCGCTTCGCCCAACGGCTGGCCGACGCCCGCTCGGGCCGGGGTGCCGCGGCGGTGCCCTTCCGGCGCCGGCGGGCGCCGTTCCCGCTCGCGCCCACGGGCGGGCCGCGCGTGACGGCCCTGCTGTGGAAGAACCTGCTCGCGGCCGGCGGCGTTTTCTCGTTACGCACGGCGGGCGTCCTGGCGTGGCTGGCCGTCGGCGTCGGGTTCGCCCTCAGCCAAGTGCTACGCCAGTCGCCGTGGCCGATGCTGCTGGGCGTGCTCGCGGTGGTGATGGCCGGCCTGTCCCTGGTCTTCGGTTCGATGATAACCCGCAACGACCTGCGTTCGGACCTGGCTAACGTGGACCTGCTCAAGACTTACCCGTTGCCCGGCTGGCAGATCGTCCTGGGGGAGCTGCTCGCGCCCGCGGTCCTGCTCACGGTGGGACAGTGGCTCCTCCTGCTGCTCGCGGCGGCCCTTTTCGCCCGCGGGACGGACCAGGATTCCCTGGGTTTGTGGACGAGGCTGGCCGGCCCGATGGGCGCGGCGGCCCTGGTCGCCCCGGCGTGGAACCTCCTGTCGCTGCTCATCCCCAACGCCGCCGTCCTGCTCCTGCCCGGCTGGTTTCAGCCCGGCACCGGGACCGGGTCGGCCGCGGCGGGCGGCGGTCGCGGGATCGAGGTGCTGGGCCAACGGCTGATCTTCCTCCTGGGTCAGATGTTCGTGCTGGTCGTGGCCCTCCTGCCGGTCACGGGCGTGGGCGGCGCGGTAGCCCTCGGCGTGGGCCTCTGGCTGGGCAGCCCGACGGCGGCGCTGCTGTCTGGCGCGGCGGCGGGCGCGGCGGTGCTGTTCGGGGAGGTCCTGCTCGCGCTGGGGCCGCTGGGCAGTTTGTTCGAGCGGTTCGACCTGTCGGCCGAGCTGCGCCCGCGGGGGTGACCGGCTTTGCCGGAATGACGAATGACGAATGACGCAAAAAGCCCGAAGTCCCAGTGTCGAATGGTCGCAACCCTGGAAAGCGTGCCCTTTTCACCGCCCATGCCTCGGGAACGTGGTCATTCGTCATTCGTCATTCGTCATTCTTGACGTCCCCCCCGGCCCCTGCCTAGATGGCGCGATGCCCCCCGATGCCGCCGCTACCGACGATGACGCGCCGCCCGCCGTCACCTCGTCCGTGGCGGTGGAGGACTACCTGGAACGCATCGGGGAGCTCATCCGCACCAAGGGCTACGCCCGCGTGGCCGACATCGCCCGCGCCCTGGGCATCCGCGAGGCCAGCGTTTCCAACATGGTCCGCCGCCTGGACGAGGAGGGTTTGCTCAAATACGAAAAATACCGCGGCCTCATCCTGACGGCCCCCGGTGAAGCCCTGGCCGTGAACGTTTCCCGACGCCACGCCCGCCTCCACGATTTCCTGACCCTGCTCGGTCTCCCCCCCGAGGTCGTTCACCGCGACGTGGAAGGCATGGAGCACCACGTTTCCCCGGAAACCCTCGCCGCCATCGAGCGTCTGACGGCAAAACTGCGCGCCCACCCGGAGGTTTTGGGGTAGGAGACAGGATGCTAGACGCAGGATGCACGATGCATGATGTCCAGACCCGCGGGAGGACACCGTTTTCAAACTCTGTTGTCCTGCATCCCGCATCCTACACCTTGCACCCTGCCCCCCATGCTCTCCCTCCTCCCCCACGCCGGCTGGAACCACAACGCGCGGCTGGCCAACGCGGACGTCGAACTGATCGTCACCCTGGAGGTTGGCCCGCGCGTGATCTCCTATCGCCGCCTCGGCTTTCCAGCGGGGGACGAACGCGGGGAAAACGTGCTCAAGCAATACGCCGAACAGCGCGGCGGACGCGGAGAGAGCGAATGGAAGATTCGCGGCGGGCACCGGTTATGGGTCGCCCCGGAGGACGAGGGCATCACCTACGCCCTGGATAACGGACCCGTCGCCCACGAGTTTCACGGCGAGAACACCCTGCACCTGATTCTGGCGGCCGCCGCCCCTCACTGGGTCGAAAAACGCCTGACGCTGACCCTTGATGCCACCGGTCCCGGGGTCACGCTGTTCCACGAAATCGTGAACCGGGGTTCCGCGCCGTTGCACGTCGCGCCCTGGGCCCTGACGGTGATGGCGCCCGGCGGCGTCGGCGTCGTTCCCCAACCGCCGCTCGGGGAACACCCGCGGGACCTGCTGCCCAACCGCCGCCTCGTCGTGTGGCCCTACTCGGACCTGACCGACCCGCGGTTACGCCTCGGACCCGAGTTGTTTACGTTGCGACAAACGGCGGACGGCAAGCCCCTCAAGCTCGGCCTCAACCACGCGGCCGGCTGGGCGGGCTACCTGCTCGGACGCCGGTTCTTCGCCAAGACTGTTTCCCACGATCCGGGGGCCGTTTACCCGGACGACGGCTGCAACTTCGAGACGTTCACCAACGACGAGATGCTGGAAGTCGAAACCCTCGGCCCCCTGCGCGCGCTCGCCCCCGGGGAGGCGGCGGCGCACGTCGAGCGGTGGACGCTGCACGCTTTTGACGAGGCGCCGGACACGACGGACGCCGCGGCGCTGGCGGCGTGTCTCGCGGCGGTGGTTCCCAAGTAGGGAGGTTTACCTAGATTCCTCGTAAGCCCTCGTCGCGGCGCTCTTTCCGCCGCCGCAGCCACCATTCCGCCAGTAGCAGGTTGGGCACGAACCCCAACCAGGCCACCAGCCGGTAAACGTCCAACGGCCGGGGGTGAAACGCGAGCACCAGCCCCCACTTCCACGCCCGCAGCGTCACGGCGGAGAGCGTTAGCGCATACGAGCGCACCATCCACGCCCGGTGCGCCTGCCAGTCCCGGCGCCGTGCGGTGACCAGGCCCATCGCCGTGGTCCCGATCCACAGCACCGCCAGCGTTCCAAACGCCAGCCGGGAGGACGGACCCCCGTTGGCGTAACGCGCCACCACCAGGCTCGCCGGTCCCGTGACCAGGCAGACGTTCACGATGTAAAACCACCCGACCCGCCGGTGCCACGCCGGCCAGCGCGCGCGCAGCCGCGTGGAGAACTGCGTGAACCCCGCCGCCAGCGCAAACATCGAGGTGAACACGTGAACGAAGAACGCCAGCCGCCACGGCCCGATGCCCAGGTATTGTTGCTTGATCTGGAGAAAGGCCGCGTCGTCGCGCACCGGCCAGTATTGCAGGGTGATCCGCAGCATCATCCATCCAAACCAACCCAGCGCCAGATAGGCCGCCAGCTTCACCCCGCGCCCCCGGGCGGGGGACGCAGAAAAAAGGGTGCGCGCCCGGGTCGTTTCCCCTAGGCTGCCCACCGTCCGCGTTAATTTCAACCCCTTTGCCATGAACCTGAAACTCCTCTCGGGCGCCGGCCTGCTCGCCGCGGGTGTCGCCCTCGCCGCCGTTACCCTCACCCGCGCCGAGCCCGGCGACAAGCCGCTCCCGGCGGCCGTGGAAATCCCCACCGCCCCCTCCGCCGCAGAGGCGCCTGAACCCGAGGTCAACACCCCCGCCGCCGGCGCCCGCCAGATGCTCGGCACCTACGTCGGCGACTTCGGCGGAAACAAGATCACCGTCTGCCTGCAAAACCTCATCGGCGAAACGGTTAACGGCTATAGCGTGGTCGCCGGCAACGAACGCGCCTTCAGCGGCTCCCTGGTCGAGAACCCGCGCGCCTTCGAGCTGCACGCCCGCGAGCCCGGCAACCACCCCGAGGACGGGAGTTTCGTCTTCGTTTACCGCCCCGACACCCGCCGGCTCACCGGCGCTTGGACGCCGAATAACCGCGGGCTGGCCGCCAAGTCGTTCGACCTCCCGCGGCGCGTTTACCGCTACGACCCCAAGGCGGGAAGTTACCCGCAAAGCTCCACCCGCTCCTTGAAGGTGGCCGACGTGGAAAACCGGCGGCCCGAGGAACTGCGTATCATGCGGAACGAAATTTACGCCCGTCACGGTTACAGCTTTCGCCTGAAGGACATGCGGTCATACTTCGACGGGCAAGACTGGTATATGCCCGTTTCCATCGACGTGACGGCCAAGCTGACCCCCGTCGAGCAGAAGAACGAGAAACTCATCAAAACCTACGAGAATTACGGCGCGGCCTTTTACGACAGCTTCGGCCGCTAGATAGGATGACCGCCGACAAGCTGCTCCATCCCGCTGCCCTCGCCGCCGCCCGCAACCGCCTTGACGCGGCGGGGCGCCGGCTGGTGTTCACCAACGGCTGCTTCGACCTGCTCCACGTCGGGCACGTCCGCTACCTCCAGGCCGCCCGCGCGCTGGGCGACGCCCTAGCCGTTGGTCTGAACGGGGACGCCTCCGTGCGCGCCCTGAAGGGTCCCGGCCGCCCGTTGAACCCGGAGGACGAACGGGCGGAAATTTTGGCCGCGCTGGCGTGCGTGGATTTCGTCACCATTTTCCCCGAGCCGCGGGCCACGCGATTGCTCGCGGCCGTTCGCCCGCACGTCTATGCCAAGGGCGGCGACTACACGCCCGAGACGCTCCACCCGGAGGAGCAGGCCGTGCTGCGCCGGGCGAATTCCCGCGTCGAAATCCTGCTCCTGGTGCCGGGACGTTCGACGACCGACCTCGTCCGTAAGATGCACGTCCCATGCTGACCCTGGGCGTCCTTGGCTCCGGCAAGGGCAGCAACCTCGGCGCGATCCTCGCCGCGATGGACGCCGGCGCCCTGCCCGGTGTCCGCGTGGGCGTCGTGGTTTCTGACGTGGTGGACGCGGGCATTTTGCGGCTCGCCCGGGAACGGGGGCTGCCGGCCCACCACCTCCCGCCCGGCCGGTTCAAGACCAGGCTGGAGCCCGCGGCGGAGCAGGTGTTAGCGGAGCTTTTGCGCGCCCACGGCGTCAATCTCGTCGTGCTCGCCGGCTTCATGCGGTTGGTGAAAGCCCCGCTGCTGGCGGCATTTCCGGGCCGCATCGTAAATATTCATCCCTCGCTCCTGCCAGCGTTCCCGGGGCTGCGCGCGTGGGAGCAGGCGCTCGCCGCGGGCGTGCCGGAAGCCGGTTGCACCGTTCACCTCGTGGACGCCGGGATGGACACCGGCGAAATCCTCGCCCAGGCCCGCGTCCCCGTGGAACCGGGCGACACGCCGGAATCGCTGCACGTGCGCATCCAAGCGGCTGAACACCGCCTGTATCCCGAGGTCATCCGGCGGTTTAGCTAGACTGGCGTGGCGCGAGGCCGGAGGAAAGGGTCCGCGAAACACGCGAAAGGAAAAGGCAAAAAGAAGGGATTTTGTCCCCCTGTCTTTTTTCGCGTCTTTGGGCGTGTTTCGCGGGCCCTTCCTTCTGACTCTTATCTCAGCGGCAGCACGATATGCACGCACAATCCCCGCGAGCCGCTGTCCAGTTCCAGCCGGCCGCCGTGCTCCAGGACGATGCCCTGCGCGGTCGGCAGACCCAGCCCGAGGCCCTGCGCCTTCGTGGTGCAAAACGGGGAAAACACCCGGGGTAGCAGGTCGGGCGCGATGCCGGAACCGTTGTCGGTGATGGACACGCGCACGCCGCGGTCGGGGTCCTCGGCGGGGTGCGGGGGGCCGACCCCACCGGCGGTCCGCTCCGTGGGGAAACGGTCGGCCCCGTAGCGCACCACATCCACCGTTAGGACGGGGATGGCGCCCTTGCGCACGCTCGCCTCCACGCCGTTGATGAACAAGGACGTCAGGGCGCGCACCAACCCGGCGGGGTCCACCGTCACGAGCGGGAGTTGCGCCGCGTTGGCCTGGGCCAGGGCGCCGGGGGTGCCGGGGACCCCGAGCTGGCGGCCGGCCACGACGATCTTGACCCGCGGGTCGGCGGCGGCCATCAGCTTCTTGACCGCGTCCTCCGCGGCGCGCAGGATTTCGACGATGTGCACGGGGCGGCGCTCGCCGGGTTTGGGCGTGCGCGCGAAGTGGTCGAGCTGTTCCAGGAGGCCGTCCAGCCGGCCCACGTCCTGCTCGATCAGGCTGCCGAACTCCTCCCGAAATTCCTCGTCGCCGTGGCGCTGGGGCAGGAGCTGGGAAAAGGTTTTCAGGGCCACGAGCGGGTTGCGGATCTCGTGCGCCAGCCCCGCCGCGAGGTCCGCGCAGAGCGCCTGCCGGGCGGCGACGTCCTGGCGCAGGCGCGTGGCCAGCTCCGCCGTGATGTCCTCGACCACGGCGAACACGCCCAGGATGTCGCCGCCCGCCCGCCCCCCGGCGGCCCGCGGGGCGTAGGTCCGCGCGGAATACGTGCGGGCGGTCAGGTTGTGCTCCCAGGTGACGGCTTCTCCCGGCGAGTCCCCGGCCAGGGCGGCGTGCACCAGCCCGGCCAGCCGGCCGGAAACGTCCTCGATGATGGGCGTCGGCCGGCCGACCCGGTTCCGGTCGGTGAGCACGGGGAACAGCGCCTCGGCCCGCGCGTTGGCCCAGCGGATGTCCCCGTCGGGCTCGACCGCGATGATCGCCGCGGGCAGGTTCCCCAGGACGGACTCGACCAGCGTCTTTTGCAACGTGGTTTCCTGGAACACGGTGTGGTTTTCCAGCGCCGCCGAGGCGTGCTCCGCGACGGCCTGGAGGCTGTGGAAGTCCGACGGACCGCCCGCGAACCCCGCCCCGGCGAACACCCAACCGGCCAGCCCGCCGCGCACGACCAGCGGCACGAGGCTTTCCGCCCCGAGCAGGTCCAGCGCGCGGCGCAGGAGCATCCGCGCCGCCCCGTCGCCGAGGGCATCCGCCGCCCGGCGGGTGACGGGTTGGCGAAAACGGTCTAACCAACGCGCCAGCGGGTCCTCCGGGCCGAACTCCAACTCCAGGTCGAGCACCTGCCGGCCGGCGCGCAGGCAGAAGGGCTGGTCCTCGCGCCGGTGGTGGTAAAGCCCCGCCCGGCTGGCGTTCAGCGCTCCCGCCACGCCCGCGACGATGTCCTCGAACACCGCGCCGTTGCCCTCCTGCAACCGCGTCGGCCGCACGATCTGGCGCAGGGCGAGGGAGGTCGCCCCATCGGCGGGAGGGTTCAGCCCCGTCTGGGCCCCCGCCGCCAGCAGCGGGTCCTGGCTGCCCGCCCGGGCGCGGGCCAGCTCCGCGCGCAGGAGCAGATTTTCCTGCTGGAGGTTCACCCGGTCCAGCGCCGCGTCGGCCACGGTGGCGACGGCCCGGGCATCGGTCAACGCGCGGTAGTCCACGCAACGGTAAACCCGCGCTTCCTCCGCCGCGGCAAACGGCGCGGACCCCGGCCGGCCGATGGCCACCGTGCAGATCCGCGAGCGGGCCGGCCCGATGACTTCCTGAAAGACTTCCTGCGCCTCCTGCAAGCGCAGGTCATAGAAGAACAGCACCGGGTCCCCGTTCCCCGGCCCGCCCGCCGTGCCGTCGTGCAGCAGGACGCGCAGGCGCGCGGGAGAGCTCGTCGGCACGACGTAGGCCCGCTCCCGCAGGGCGAGCACGACGCTTTCCCGCAGGAAGTCGTCCTCGGAAAAGACGACCGCCAACGGCAGTGGGGCAAAGGGAACGTCGGACACGGGGTGTGAAAGGGGGGACGGACGGGCAACGGGCCACCGTGTCGGGTAGCAGGTTGACTGCCACCGCGACGGGGTTTTCCGGCGCGCTCAGGCGTGCCCGGCCAGCGTCGGCGCGGAGTCTAACGCCGCCGGCGCCGGAAGGAGAATGCTGCCGTGACGATTGCGCTCATCCTGCTCGGGGGGAAGGAAATCCGCCGAGCTATCGTCCGGGGGGGAAACCGGCAGGCGCAGGGAAAAGCGCGTGCCGCGGCCGGGCTCGGAGTAAACCTCGATGAAGCCGCCGTGATCGCGCACAATGGTGTGAGAAACCGACAGACCCAGGCCGGTGCCGGTCGGTTTGGTGGTGAAGAACGGGTCGAACAGGTGCGGGATCATCTCCGCGGGGATGCCCGGGCCGTTGTCCCGCACGTCGGTGACGAACACCGGCGGGGCGTGCGGGTCGTTGGGGTCGCCGGGGAAGCCGCGTTCCAGGCGGGTGGTGATCTCCACGCGCGGGCGGAAATCGGGGGCGGAGCGGTCGAAGCATTCCACGGCGTTGATGAACAGGTTGAGGAGCACCTGGTGGAGCTTGCCGCGGTCGGCCGTCAGCGCGTCGTCACTCGCCAGAAAATGGGTTTGCAACTCCACCCCATCACGGGCCGCCTGCGGGGCGACGAACCGGAGGACGGCCTGGATCAACTCGTGCGCGCGCAGGGGCGCCAGGGCGGGGCGGGAGGGCCGCGCGAAGTCCAGCATCCCGTTGACGATGTTCTCGATACGCACGATTTCGGCGCCGACGAGTTCGTGGAAGGAGGCGCGGAACTCCGGGTCGTCGTAGCGTTTGGGCAGGAGTTGGGTAAACACGCGCAGGGCTACCAGCGGGTTTTTGACCTCGTGGGCCATGCCCGCAGCGAGCGTGCCGATGGAGGCCAGCCGCTCGCTCTGCTGGACCTGGCGCTCCAGGCGCAGGAGGTCAGTGCGGTCGGTGAGCACCAGGATGGCGTTGACGCTGGCCGGCACGAAGTCGTCCTCGTCCTCGAAGATGAACGGCAAGCTGCTTACGAGCAGGTCCGCCTGGGCCTGGGTATCCTGGCGCAGGGTCACGGGCCGGTCGCGGCTGGAGGAGCGTTCCGAGAGCGTCATGCTCATGAACCGCCCGGCGGCCGGGGGCAGGTCCGCGGCGGCCTTCAGGTCCGTCCGCGGGACGGCGAAGAGCCGCACGGCCTCGCGGTTGACGATGGTGAGCGTGCTGTCCTCGGCCGCGGCGACCACCCCGACGGTGAGGTTCTCCACGAGGGTGCCGACGTAGGCGGCCGTGCGCTTGGCCTCCGAGTAGAGCCGGGAATTATCCAGGGCAACGGCGAGCTGGTCGGCCACGACGTGCAGCACTTGCAGGCCATTGCGACCGAAGATGCGTCCGCCGCGGCGTTTGCCCATGACCAGCAGCCCGGAGATCGCCCCGCCGCGCCGCCGCAGGGGAAAAACGGCGTCGCTGCCCAGGGCCCGCAGGCCGGTCAACAGCCCGTCCCGGACCGGGTCCGGGGCGTCCCGCTCCAGGTGCTCCAGGGCAACCTCCTTCGGCGGCTTCGGGGCGCGGAAGGCGGCGGTGAGCGGGTGATCCACGGGCAGGATGGACCCACCGCCACGATTGGCGGCGGCAACCGGAGGGTAGAACTGCTTGAAACCGCCCGTCGCGTCGGGAATGGCGATGCGAATGCTGTCGGTGTGAGCCTCCTCGCGCAGCACGCGGGAGAAGCCGTCAAGCAGTTCACGCCGGGAAACCACGGACTGGATCACCTGGTCCACCCGGGTGACGCTGCGCTCGAAGTCCAGGTCGCGCGGCGGGGAGATGCGCCGGGCCAACCGCTGGAACCCCGCGCGTGAAGGGGTGACAAAAAGGGCCACGGCGAAAGCCGCGAGCAGAGCGGGCCAGGTTTCGACCACCAGGGCCGAGGCCCCGCTATACTCAATGGCCCAGCGCCCCAGCCACCAGACCAACCCAAAAACAGCGCAGGCGTAAGCGAAGAGAACGGCCTGAGAGAGGAACCGGCGGACGATGGTTTGAACGTCAAGGATGCTGCGGGTGGTGATGCCGTAGGCGATGACGGTCAAAAACGCGAGGACGCTGAACGGGCCGTAATAGCGTGCTTTCAGGCCGACGGTGAGGAGCGAGCCGATGAGAAGCACGACATAGCCGGCTTGCACGAACTGGAGCTCGATTGCAGGCACACCGATAACGCGACGGCGATGGAGATCGCGCCAAATTAAAAAGCTGTGGACAAAGACTGCACATATAGCGTGCGCCAGCAAAATTTGAACACCCCACCCGAACACGGCTTTAGGAATGGGTATACCCGTTTCAGAAGGCATACGAACATCCCGGAGGTAAAAAGGCGTCAGGCAAATTAAGGCCACCGCGCTGCCTTGCCATATCCAGAGACGACTCCGCCTAAGTAGCTGCCACCACCCCGTGGGTTGATACGTGATAGCGTGTCGCAAGAGAACACCCGCCGGAGCGATCAGCGCCCCAAAAGCTGAACAGATCTGAATCCAATAGAACGCCGCCGTTGAGGTTGTGGTGGATAGAAACGCAATCTGGCGGGTCACGAGCCACGCGGCGATGAGCACGGTCATCACCAGAAAACATGCGTTCGTCAGGCGCCGACGATTGCTGCAATAGACGACGATCCCCAGCAATAGATCGCATCCAGCCGCAATGACTACGGGTTCAAACAGAAATCTTAAGAAAATCATGAGTAGAACGGTGCGCGAATTGCTCGTTCGAGGATGCTCACTCCGCTCATCAGGTTTGCCATCGCCCCTTGTGCAAGCAGGCTCTGGTCCAAAAGCAGTCTCCAGCTTCTAAATGCGAGCGATGCTGGCCAGCTACGATGCGAACCAGCAACCGTGCATTGAAATTTAAGGGAGTGCGGGTGCCGCTTATGCCTGACGCGGAGGACCAGCCACTACCAGGGTGCCATTCCCACCCCCCATACCGTGGGAATTGATCAGCGCACGGCGTGGCACCAGTCGCCTCGGTTCACCGCCGGTATAATCCAGATCACAGAACACGTCATTGTGTTCGTAGTTTGCCGTCGGGGGCACCAAGCCATGTTGATATACCAACGCCATCGCAACAGTTTGCAACGGGCCAGCAGCGGCACCAGGGTTACCAATTACCCCTTTGATAGAACCGATGGTCAAAGCGTAAGCACGCGCACCAAAAACATTTTTTATGGCCAAAGTCTCTGCATTATCCAGCACGGGATGGCCGCAGCCCCAAGCGGAAATATAGTCGACCTGGGCACTTGAACAGGAAGAGGTCAGCAAGGCACCTTCCATCGTTCGTTCCATCCCATCGAAAGGAGAATCTTCGCCCGAGTCCAAGGAAGCATGATAGCCTAGGATTTCCAGATAGCACCGCGCGCCCCGAGCTTGGGCGCCCTCTAAAGTTTCCAACACGACCGCACCGGCCCCTTCCGCCATGAGGCCGCTGTCCCGCTCGCGGTCGAACGGACGGCTGGCACGGACGGGTTCCGCGTTGCGGGTCGAGGACATACCCGCCATGGAAAAGCCCGCCATCATAGTTTTAGTCAACGGTGAATCGGCCCCTCCGCAAACGGCGGCGTCAACCTGACCAACACGGACGCGGTCATAAGCCTCGCCAATGGCGTCGATCCCCGCCGCGCAGGCGGAAGCTACGGCATGAGCGGATACCCGGTTGGCGCGGAGGAGGCTGGCCACCGCGACGGGCAGGGGTTGCGGGCCAGCGGCCATGAGCCGCCACGGAGTTGCTTGCGCTGGCCCCTGTAACTCCACGATCATAGCTCCTTCAATCATGGTGTCGGAGGCGCTCGTCGAAACTCCCATCACCACGTCCACGTCACAGTCCGCGAACGTCTCCGGCCCGACCCGGGCGTCCTGGAGCGCCTGGACGGAGGCCGCCACCCCGAGCTGCGTCTGTCGGCTCATGCGCCGGGGCTTGAGCCGCGGGTCCAGCACGGCCACGGGGTCGAAACCCTTCACCTCACCCGCGATCCGCGAGGACATTCCCGTCGGGTCGAAACGGGTGATGGGGCCGATGCCGCTCCGGCCCGCCAGGAGGTTCTCCCAGAACGTCTCCTTGTTCAGTCCGGCCGCGCAGATCGCGCCCAAACCCGTCACCACCACGCGGCGGCGCGTGCGCAGGGGGTCACGGCGAGAACGAAAGCTGCTATCCGTTGGGAAACTCATCTTCAGAAGAAACTTCGCCCGGATCGAACCGTTCGGCACGTTGAAGCGTTGCTTTTCTCAGCGATTCCCCTAAATCCAGGCTCCCATGCTCCTCACCCAGAACGCTGCTCCCTTCGCACGTGTCCAGGCCCCGGAAAGCCTCGCGGACGCGGCGGCCCTCCTGCGCTCCCTCGCCGGACCGCTGGCTCCGGCCGCCAGCGGGGCGCGCGGCGAGACCGCGAACGCCGCGCCGGTCCCCCCGGCCAAGGTGCTCATCATTGACGACGACCGGGGACCGCGCGAGAGCCTGCGATTCATCCTCAAATACGAATACGAGGTCCACGTCGCCACCGGGGTGCGCGAGGGTTTAACGCTGATCGCCGCCCATGCCTTTGACGCCATTATCCTGGACGTGCGGATGCCCGAGCGGAGCGGCATCGAAGGGCTCGACGACATCCGCCGGTTGGACGCGGACGTTTCCGTGATCATGTTCACCGGCTACGCCTCGCTGGAGGTGGCCTGCGAGGCGTTCCGGCACCAGGCCAACGACTTCGTGGCCAAACCGCCGGACACCGACGCCATCCAGGCCACCGTCGCCCGCAACGTTGCCGGCACCCACGCCCGGCGGCGTCAGCGCGCCGTGGCCCGGGAGCTGGAAGCGATGAACCTGCGTCTGCTCGCCCAAATCTCGGAGGGCAGGGCCGAGATGGAGGAGAACAAAAGCCTGGCCGCGTTGGGGCTGGCGTCCGACGAGTTGATCCACGACATGAACAGCCCGCTCACGGTGCTGACCTGCTGCGTGGACCTGCTCCAGATGCAGTTGCACAAGCTGCCCCGCCAGCCTTCCCAGCAGTGGGACGAAGCGTTGCAATACATCCAGCAGATCAAGAACTCCCTGGCCCATTGTTTGCGACTCTCCGGCCTGTGGCGCCAGATCAAGGGCAACACCACCTCCGAGCGTCACCCGGTGGGCCTGGGGGAGTTCCTGCGCGAGAACGTCGGGGAGCTGATGCCGATGGCGGTGGCCGCCAACGTCACCCTGGAGCTGGAAGCGGACGGGTTGGCGGCGGTCGTCCTGGAAATGGACCGGACGCAGCTCGGCCGCGTCGTCCACAACCTCGTCACCAACGCCCTGCGCGCCTGCCAGGACCGGTCGGGTGGTCGGGTGGTCGTCCGCGGGCGGGCCGCCGGGGCCGGCATGTGCGAGTTCCTGGTGGAAGATAACGGCGTGGGCATCCTGGAAGAGCAGCGCGAGGCGGTCTTCCAGCCGTATTTTTCCACCAAGGGCACCGGCCGCGGACTCGGGCTGGCCATCTGCAAACGCATCGTGGAGGACCACGCGGGGTTCCTCCTGTTGGAAAGCCGCGTGGGGATCGGCTCCACCTTCACGGTGCGATTGTCGTCGCGGGCGTAACCGCCGGCATAGGATTGTTACCTCTCCCCGGGGGCCAGGTGCGGTCTGACGGCCCGCTTTTGCGCCGGGAGGGACCCGCTCCGTCGGGTCCGCCGCTGGCGCCCCCAGCGTCCCTGACGGAGCGGTCCCTCCCGAGCCGTCAGACTGAACTTGGGGGGAGGCAGAGCCTTGCCTCCCTACAGTCCGTAACGAGATCGAACGATCCAGGGCCGAACGCAAAAACCCCGCCCCAGCGTGAGCCGGGGCGGGGTTGAAGAGCTTGTTTCGGCATCAACCCCGTTGAGGGAGCTGCGTCCGGGAAGCAACTTTCAGGCTGCTGGTTAGTAGCGGCCCCGGCCGCCGCCGCCGCCGCCGCTGCCGCCACGGTCGTTGCCGCCGCGGTAGCCACCACCGCCGCCGCCACCGCCGCCGCTGCCGCCACGGTATCCACCGCCACCACCACCGCCGGCACGCTCCTCGCGGGGGCGGGCCTCGTTCACGGTGAGGGCGCGGCCCTGGTGGGTCTTGCCGTCGAATTCCTGGATGGCGCGGGTCGCGTCGGCGGCTTCCGTCATGGTGACGAAGCCGAAGCCACGGGCCTTGCCGGTCATGCGGTCCTGCATGAGCAGAACTTCCTGGACGGGGCCGACGGTGGCGAAGAGGTCTTGGAGGTCGGTCTCCGTCATGTCGAAGGAGAGGTTACCGACGTATAATTTAGTTCCCATAATGGTTTGGTTTTTCTTTCTGTGCGTCTGCACCACAGAGAGCAGAGACTTTCAAGGGGCTTGCGTTTCCGAGCTTCGGATTTCGAATGTGTCCCTTGAGGTCTCCTCAACCGAACCACCATCCACCAACAACCTAAGATAAAAGTGCTCCTACTTTATTTGATGCAGAACGCAGCATCGTGCAGCGTCGGGAGAACGCAACCCCGCATTTCAGCCCGTTTGCCCCCGTCCGGACGCGGCGGACCCAGCCGGCGGCGAAGACTGCCCGGAGCGATCTTCCGCGATTGATTTCGGGAATGCGGACCCCTGGCTTACCGTCTGGTCTGCCCACCCGGCCCGCCCGACCCGCCATGACCCTCTCCTTTCCCTTTGCGGAACTCGTCGCCCACGCCCGCGCCGAGTGCCCGTTCTACCGCGCGCTCTACGCCGGCGTTCCCGCCGACCCGCGCCTGACGGACCTGCCCGTCGTGGACCGGGTGGCCTACTGGGACGCCCACCAGCGGGACCGGGCCAGCGTCCTCACAGGGCCGCACGGCTCCGGCATCGTGATTTCCAGCGGGGGCACCACGGGCGCGGCGAAGCTGGCCTACTACGACGACTCCGACTGGGACCGCGGCATCGTCACCACCGCCCTGGGGCTGGAAACGTGCGGGCTGCGGAACGGCGACCGCGTGGCCAACCTGTTCTCCGTCGGGGAGATGTATGGCTCCTTCCTGGGCACCACCTCGTCCTTGAAGATCATGCGCAGCGCCCGCGTGCTGCAACTGCCTATCTCCCAGCTCGCCCCCAACCCGAACGTCGTCGGCCTCCTGCGCTCCTTCGGGGTGAACGTCCTGGCCTCCTTCCCCACCCGGCTGCTGCGGTTCATCGACTACCTGGAGCGGGAGAACGTCCGCGACCTGCCCGTCGAGCGGATCATCTTCGGCGGCGAATCCTTCCTGCCCGCCCAGCGCGCCGCGGTGGAGGCGTTCTTCCCCGGCGTGGACATCCGCTCCGTCGGCTACGCCAGCGTGGACGCGGGGATGATGGGCGTGGCCGTCGCCGGCGACGGCCCGGACGAGCACCGCACGGTCAACGTGGCCGGCATCGTGGAGATCCTCGACGAGGAAACGCACCGGCCGATCCTCGAACCAGACCGCCCCGGCTACCTCGTTTTCACCAACCTGATCCGCCGGTTTCAACCCGTCCTGCGCTACCCGACGGGCGACCTCGGGGCCTGGGTGGAGCCGCCGCGACGGGACGCCCGGCACCTCACGGCCGACGGCGCCCGCTACGTCCTGCGCGGACGCGCCCAGCAGGGGTTCCGCCTGTCGTTCCATTCCTTCGAGCTGCCCGACCTTGACCGGGTGCTCGCCCCGCTGGCCGGCCGGTTCGGGCTGCGGCACTGGCAATACCAGCTCGACCAGGTCAACACCCGCGACCGGCTGACGCTGCGCCTGGTCGGCCGGGTGACTCCCGCCGAAGCCGCGGCGGCCACGGAAACCGTCCGCGCGGCGCTCCTCCGGGCCTACGACAACAAGCCCGACCTGCGGCAGATGGAAACCAGCGGCGTGATCGAACCGGTGGCCGTGGCGTGGATCGGGGACGACCAACTCCTGGTCAACGAGCGCACCGGCAAACTTCGCACCGTCGTGGACCTGCGCCGGGGGTGACCATCCCCGCGGCCGGCCCGCCCCCCGGCCGAAGCCGCCCCCACCCCCGAAGAGTCCCCGCCTATGGAGCCGCCGGCCCTGTTGACCGAGCCTGACCGCACGCCCCGTGCGGTCACGTTGACGCTGAACCGCCCGGCCCGGCGTAACGCCCTCACCCTGCCGCTGCTCCACGCGCTCCGCGAGGCGGTCGCCACCGCGCCGGAGCGTTTTCCCCGCGCACGCACCCTGGTCCTGCGCGGGAACGGCCCGGCCTTCTGCGCCGGGATGGACCTCAGTGAGATCGGCGGGAACCCGCACGCCACGGCCGAGGGCGTGCGCGACGTGCTCCTCGCGCTGGCGAACTGCCCGCTGCCGACGCTCGCCGTCGTCCAGGGTGCGGCCGTGGCGGGCGGACTGGGCCTCGCGGCGGCCTGTGATTTCGCCGTGCTCGAGGACGACGCCCGCGTCGGTCTGCCGGAGGT
>CAXTFX010000002.1:30558-32587 GCA_964243185.1 uncultured Chthoniobacterales bacterium | reverse complement strand
TACGCCTCGTCCGGCGAGATGCGGGCGGCGCGCAGGTGGTCCATGATGGCGTCGTCGAGCGGCTGGTTGCCCTTCTTCTTGCCGACCTGGATCATGCCGGGGATCTGGTGGGTCTTGCCCTCGCGCACCAGGTTGGAGATGGCGCTGTCGAAGACCAGGACCTCCAATGCCGCGACCCGGCCGGGTTTATCAATGCGACGGAAAAGGTTCTGGGCGACGACTCCGCGCAACGACTCGGCCAAGGTCGCCCGAATCTGGTTCTGCTGGCCGGCGGGGAACACGTCAATGACGCGGTCCACGGTCTTGGCCGCGCTGGAAGTGTGCAGCGTGCCGAAAACGAGGTGCCCCGTGGCGGCGGCGGTCAGCGCGAGTTCGATGGTTTCCAGGTCGCGCATCTCCCCGACGAGGATGATGTCCGGGTCCTCGCGCAGGGCCCCGCGCAGGGCGGCCGAAAAGCTCTTCGTGTGCACGCCGACCTCGCGGTGGTTGACGAGACACTGCTGGCTGCGGTGGACGAACTCGATGGGGTCCTCCACCGTGATGATGTGGTCCTGGCGGTGCAGGTTGGCGTAGTCAATGAGCGCCGCCAGGGTGGTTGATTTGCCGGAGCCGGTCGGACCCGTGACGAGCACCAGCCCTTTTTTCAGCATCGAGAAACGTTTGAGCACGGGCGGCAGGCCGAGCTCGTCGGCCGTGAGCACCTTGCTGGGGATCAAGCGGAAGACGGCGGCGATGCCGTATTTCTGGTTGAGAAAGTTCGCGCGGTAGCGGGCAACCCCGGGAATCTCGTAACCGAAGTCCACGTCCCCGGTTTCCTCGAAGACCTTGATCTTCATCTCCGGCGCGATCTCATAGACCATCGCCTGGAGGTCGTCGTTGGTCAGCGGCGGGTAATCCACGCGCAGCAGGTCGCCGTTGATACGCAGCATCGGCGGGTTGGAGGTGGACAGATGGAGGTCCGAGGCTTTCTGCTCGGCCATCAGTTTGAAGAACGCATCAATGCGGGCCATGACACCCGGCCTCTAAAGCTACTTTGGTGCCATGCGGTGCGCCTCGCTCGGCCGGGAAAGGCGGAAAACCCAGAGCACGAAACTCGAAAGAATCGGAGCTAAACCTTTGAAGATGGGAAAGACGGAAGAGCCGGAGCCGGTGCCCGCGGTGAACCCTTTGCCCAACTTTCCGGGTGTCCCGATTTTCGTTCCGATTCTCTCGAATCTCGTGCTTCGGATTTTCCGCCTTTCCCGGCTTGCCGGGCCTAGCCTGTCGTGCGTAAGCCGCTGGCAATCGCGTTGATGGACAGCAACAACTCGGGCAGCATCGCCTTCGCGCCGTCCTCGTCGCCCGCCTCGCCCAAGTCACGCCATTGGCTCAACAGGCCGATCTGTTGGCGGTGGAGCACGCGCAGGGCGTCGGCCCGCAGCGCCAGGGTCTTGGCGGCGCGCGGGCGGCGCGTGGCGGCGGGGCGGCCGAAGAGGGCGTCCAGCGTCTCGGCCGTGCGTTGGAATTCGCCGTGGATGACGTTCCAGAAGCGTTCCCGCACGTCCGGTTCGCGGACCAGGCCGGCGTAGTCGGCCATGATCCCGGCATCGGCGCTGGCGAGATTTAACTCCACGTTCATCAGCACGTAACGCAGGAACGGCCAGCTCCCCGTCCCGCCGTCGAGCGCCCCGCGCAGGGCGTCGAACTCCGCGGGGGCCGTTTCCCGGAGCCCGGTGAAGGCGGACCCGACGCCATACCAGCCGGGCAGGTAGTAGCGCGCCTGGTTCCAGGAGAACACCCACGGAATGGCGCGCAGGTCCGCCAGGGTCCGCTGGCCGGTGCGGCGCGCGGGGCGGGAGCCGATGGAGGAGTGCTCCAGGGCGTCAATGGGCGTGGCCTGACTATAGAAGGTGAGAAACCCGTCGGCGGCCAGCAGCCCTTCGTAAACGCGCCGGCTCGCGGCCACCAGCCGGTCCACGGTCGGCCCGAAGCGCGCCAGGGCGGCGTCGGAGCCGTCGGCCGCCGGGCGCAGGCTCGCCCCGGCGGTGCC
>CAXTFX010000002.1:8748-30548 GCA_964243185.1 uncultured Chthoniobacterales bacterium | reverse complement strand
CGAGGAGGGCTTCGAGGTTGAAGACGGCCGTGGGCCGGTTGCCGTATTTCTGGGCGATGGTTTCGCCCTGCTCCGTCAGCCGTAAGTCGCCGCCGAGGGTGCCGGCGGGCAGGGCGTCCAGGAAGCGGTGCGTCGGGCCGGCCCCGCGGGAGATCGTCCCGCCGCGGCCGTGGAAGAAGCGCACGCGCACCGGGCCGCCGGGGGCTTCCCGGCCGACGCGGGTGAGCTCGCCCTGGGCGCGGTGGAGCGCCCACTGGGAGGAGAGGATGCCGCTCTCCTTGTTGGAGTCGCTGTAGCCGAGCATGACCTGTTGCCGGGGGATGGTCCCCGCCGCCGCCCGGAGGCTGTTTTGCGTGACGGGATGGGCGAGGAACGTTTCCAGGATGCCGGGGGCGCGCTCCAGGTCGCCGGCCGTTTCAAACAAGGGGACGACGGGCAGCCGGCAAACGAGCCCGGCGGGCGTGCGGACGGTCAGGCCGGCCTCGCGGGCGAGGAGATAGACCGCCAGCAGATCGGAGGTTTGCCGGGTCATGCTCACGATCAGGGCGCCCAACCCGTCGGGGCCGTGGGCGTCGAGGTGGGCAGCCAGCACGCGGAAGCACGCCAGGGTCGCGTCCGCCTCGGGGCCGAGGTCGCGGCTGCCGGCGGCGGTAAAAGGGCGCGGGGAGCGGAGTTCGTTTTCCAAAAATTCCCGACGACGGGCTTCCGGCCAGTCCGGCCATTCGCCCCCCGGCAGTCCGGCGGCGGTCATCAACTGGCCCAGGGCGAGGTCGTGGAAACGGCTGTTCTGGCGCACGTCCAGGGCGGCGAGGTGGAAGCCGAAGGTCTCCACCGCGCGCCGGACGGGCAGCACGTCGCGCTCGGCCAGGCGGCCGGCGCGGACGGCGCGCAGGGATTTCTCCAACAGGAGCAGGTCCGCGCGCAGGTCGGCGGCGGAGTAAGCGTTGGGACGTGCCCCGGTCCGGCCGCCGCGGGTGCTCTCCACGTCCTTGCGGAGCACGGCGGGCGACACGGAAACCGTTCTCGCCACGCTGCTGGGCCTGACCGCGAGCAGCCGCGACAGCCCTTCCCCGTGGACCACCAGGGTGGCCAGCAGCCGCGCGAAGCATTTCCAGGGCTCGTCGGCCGCGGCGCGCTGGACCTCGGCGCCCCGCTCGCCGAGCTCGCCGGCCAGGGTCTGTAGGCGTTCCCGCAACGCCTCGGGAGGAGTTTGGAACACTTCGGTTAACGGCAGCCGCCCGGCCAACGCGGTCAACCGGTCGTGCAGCAGGCCCAGCGCGGCGGCGCGCATCTCGGAGAGAGTTTCCCGCGTGACCTCGGCCGTGACGAAGGGGTGCCCGTCCCGGTCCCCGCCGATCCAGGTGCCGAAGCGCAGGGCGGGCAAGCGCGCCTCGCCGGCCAGGAGCAGGTCCTTGTCGAAGCCGGCCACCTGCCAGGCGCGCAGGAGGCGGCGGTCCAGGGCCTCGACGGCGGGGGGGAACACCTCGCGCAGATGATACATGGCCAGGCGGCGCTCGGTGGCGACCTCGGGCTTACGCAGGAGAATTTCCCCGGTGCGCCAGAGCCGTTCGAGCGCCAGCTTGACCTCGGCGCGGGCCTCAGCGCGCTCGGCGGCGGTGGCGGCGGGGTCCTCCAGCTCGCCCATGAGGTCGAAGAGCCGGCGGTGCCCCTCCAGGGCGGCGGCGCGTTTGGCCTCCGTCGGGTGCGCGGTGAGCACGGGCTCGACGCGGATCTCCGCCAGCCCGTGGGCGATGGTTTCGGCGGCAAGCCCGGCCTCCGCGAGCCGGTGGAGGTTCGCCCCCCACAGGCCGGGCTCCGCGGCGGGGCCGCCGAGGCGCTCGCGCTCCCGGCGCACGCTGGCGGCGACGCTCTCCTCGACGAGGTTGAGCAGTTGGAAGGCGATGGCATAGACCTGGCCTAGACGCGCGGGCAGCGGGGCGCCGTGGTTTTCCCCGTTCGCCGCGGGCGGCGGGGCGCCCGTCCACGGGACGAACGGGGACATCGCGCCCTCCCCGATTTCCTCCAGGACCTCGCGCAAACAGCCCATCAGCCGGGGCAGAACGTCGTCAATGCGGGACAGACCGGCCTGGAGGATGTCGGCGGGTGCGTTCATAAAGAGAGAGGACCACGCGGGGGAACCGCCCCTGCCCCAGGGCGTTTTGTGGCGCATCGCGGCGGCGGGCGCAAGGCGGAAATAGGTAACGCCGGTGGACGGCGCGGTTTGGGTGGCGGCGAGGGTGGGGCGGGTTATCCCTAACCCACCGCTGGTCAGCGTGTCGCAGTCGCCACGACCGCGAGTTCGTCAGCGCAACGGCGGCGGGTTAGGGATAACCCGCCCTACCCTCGCCGCTGCACTGGACTCATATCCCCGGCTCGACCCCCCGGGAAACCCGCGTAGCCTTCCCGCGCAACATGGTGACCGTCCCAATCGCCGAAACCCGTCTCCACCCCGGCACCCCGGCTTTCCGGCGGGCGAACGCGGCGCTCTTCGCGGCGGGTTTCGCCACGTTCGCCCTGCTCTACTGCGCGCAACCGCTCCTGCCGGTCTTCGCGCGGGAATTTCACGTGAGCGCGGCGGGGAGCAGCCTGGTCCTTTCCCTCTCCACGGTCACGCTGGCCGTGTCCCTGCTGGTGGCCTCCTCGCTCTCGGAGGCGTGGGGGCGCAAGCGGGTGATGGTCGTTTCCCTGTTCTGCTCGGCCGGGTTGACGCTGCTGTGCGCCGCCGCGCCGGGCTGGCACGCGCTGCTGGGCCTTCGCACCTTGCTCGGCGTGGCCCTGAGCGGGCTGCCGGCGGTGGCGATGGGCTACCTCTCCGAGGAGGTCGAGCCGGCGGGCCTCGGGCTGGCGGCGGGGGTGCTCATCGGCGGCAACGCCTTCGGCGGCATGGCCGGGCGCTTCGTCTGCGGGGTCCTGGCGGATCACGGCGGCTGGCGGTGGGCGTTCGCGGGCGTGGGGGTGCTGTCGCTGGTGGTCGCCGTGGGCTTCGCGCGGGCGCTGCCGGAGTCGCGGCACTTCTCGGCGCAACCCCTGGCGGCGGGGCAACTGGCCGCGGCCCTGGCGAGCCACCTGAAGGACCCCGGTCTGCGCTGGCTGTTCACGTTGAGTTTCCTGCTCATGGGCGGGTTCATCACAGCCTACAACTACCTGGGTTTCCGCCTGCAAGCCGCACCCTTTGGGCTGTCGCAGAGCGCGTCGGCGGCGGTGTTCTCCGTCTATCTCCTCGGCATCGCATCCTCGGCCGGGTTCGGCGCCCTGGCCGGGCGGCGGGGTCGGCGGCGGGTGTTGTGGGTGCCCGTGACGGCGATGCTGGTCGGCGTCGGGCTGACGCTCGCCGGGAACCTCTGGCTGGTCGTGCTCGGCGTGGCGATCCTGACGGTCGGCTTCTTCGGCGGCCATTCCATCGCCTCCAGTTGGGTCGGCCGCCGGGCGCGCGGGGGCAAGGCGCAGGCCAGCGCGCTCTACCTGTTCTTCTACTACGCCGGGGCGAGCGCGGTCGGCTCGGCGGGCGGCTTCGGCTGGGCGCACGCCGGCTGGCCGGGCGTGGCCGCGATGGTGGGCGCCGCCGCGGTCGCCGCCTTGGCCGTCAGCGTGCGCCTGGCCTTCCTGATCCCGCGCGAGGGTGCCGGCCCGGCGGAGGAGATTGCGGCGGAGGTGACAAAGGCCGCCGGCGCATGAAAACGGCCGTCCTCATCCCGCTCTATAACCACGCTCTCTATATAGAAGAGGCGTTGGCCAGCGTCGCCGCGCAGACCCGGCCGGCGGACGGCGTGCTCATCGTGGACGACGGTTCGACGGACTCCTCGCGGGAAACGGTCCGCGCGTTCCTGGCCGGGGCCCCCGCGGAGTTCCGCGCCCGGACGGAGCTTTTCCCCCAGGAGAACGCCGGGGCGCACGCCGCGCTCAACCGTCTGGTCCACCTCGCCGGGGAACGGGGCTGCGAGCTGGCGGCCATCCTCAACTCCGACGACCGCTTTCACCCGGAACGGCTGGCGCGGGGGACCGGCTTTCTCCGGGAGAACCCCGCCACCGCGCTGGTTTGCACCCGCCTGCGACTCATGGACGCGAATGGTGTCCCCCTCCCCGCCGACCACCCGCGCACCCGCTGGCTGACGGCCGCCTGGGAGGCCGGGGCCGCGGAGCCCGACGCGGAAACGGGCCGGCCGGACCTGCCCGGCTGGCTGGGCCGGGCGAACTTCGCGGCGACCACGAGCAACTTCGTCGCACGGACGGCCTGGCTGCGCGCGCACCCCTTCGGGGCCTACCGCTACGTCCACGACTACGCCCTCCTGGTGCGCGCCGCCCTGGGGGGGCAGATGGGAGTGTTGGACGACGTGCTGCTCGACTACCGCGTGCACGCCGAAAACACGGTGAACGTTCCCCCCGCACGGTTGGCAGCAGAAATGCTCTACGCTGGCTATGACCTCGCCCGCGAACTGGCTCCCCGCCTGCCCGCCGAGCCCGCCCTGCGCGGCGCCTACGGCCGGTGGCGGCGCGCGGCGTGGGAGAACGTCAGCCTCTTCCCGGCCGAGGTGTTCGAGACGCTCGCCGCCCGCGCCCTGGCCGACCTCCCCGCGGGGGAGCTTGACCGCCTCCTCGCCGACCCGGCCCTCGCCCCCGCGCTCGCCCGTCCGCCAAACGCGGCCCTGGCCGACGCCCGCGCCCGCCCCGGCGCCCTGGCGGCCCGCGTGGAAGCGTTGGAAGCCCAACTGGAGCAGTCCCGCGCCGACGTGCGCGCCCGGGCGGAGTTACGGCGGTTGCAAAACCTGCTCCTCGGCTCCCGCTGGTTCGCGCTGGGCCGACTGCTGGGCCGGGTGCATCCGCTCCACCAATCGGGGGGCAAGAGCGCCGAAGAAAAGCTCACTCGCCTCCGGGAACGTGTGCGCGGCTCCCCCTGGCTGGCGTGGGGCCGCCGGGTAGGCAGCCCTTCGGCGGAGGCCGTCACGGCGCGCGCAAAAAGTGTCCAAACATAGAAATTCAACATTTGCAAACCACTTTAGCTGATTGAGTTAATTTGAATGTAAAGATTGTAAAGAGCAATTGCAAAAAAATGCAAAGCAAGAGTTGTTCATCTGCGCCTCGCTTGGTAGTCTCCGCCCGCCCAGCCCCTAATCCCTTGACGACATTTTGTCCCCTCCTTTGACCATGAAGAAGCTTCTCTCTGCCAGCGTCCTCTGCCTCGGCCTTGCCGGGACGGCCACCGTTCGCGCCCAGCAAACGCTGTTCGTGACGAACTCTGGTCAACTGGCAGATTCCTCCAACGGGGGCAACCCCACCCCGGGATTTCCCGTCGCCGGCAGAGGCTTCATCAGCGCCATCGTTCCTACCGCTGCCGACCCGACCATCGGCACCGCCTCCACCTTCCTCTCCGGCCTGAACGGCCCGGCGGGCATCGTTTATGACGGGGCCGGGAGCCTGGTTTTCAATTCTGGTTTCTACCAGATGCCCGCCGTCACCGGGAGCGTGATCAGCACCAGCATCGCCTCGGGCGCCCAGACGACGTTGAGCTTCGGTGGCGGCATCCTCGGGCCGGCGGGTTTGGCCACTGGTCCGGGTGGGGGCTATTATAACGTCAACGCCTATTTTCCGAACGCTAACAGCATCACCCTCACGCCCAGCGCGGGCACCGCGGGTCCGCCGGCGGTCTTCACCAGCTCCGACGTCAACAACGTCCACGGCACGCCCAACCCCAGCTTCGCGCAGGGCAGCGGCGTGTTCGGCATCGCTTACAACGCGGCCGTGGATGCCAACCACTTCTATGTCAGCGCATCGAGCAGCATCCTGAAGGTCAACACGGCGACCGGGGCTACCGATGCCACCATCACGTCGAACCTTTTCGGCTCCCCGACGGACCTCACCTTTGGTCCCGACGGGGCCCTTTACGTGTCCAACAACGGGAACGACGACGTTTTACGCATCGCGGCCCCCGCCAGCTCGACGCCGGCGGTGAGCATCTATGCGCTTAACAACACGCTTGACGGCAGCACGTTACTTGATGGACCGGAAGGATTAGCCTTCGCTCCCGGCTCCAATGACCTCTACGTCGCCGCGGACGGGGGAACGGTTGCTCTGATCCCCGGCACTTTGAACGGGGGAGTTCTGACGACGGCGAACCCCTTTGGCGCCACCGAGTATGCGGACCTGGGTCCCGACGCCAACCCGGGGTTCCTGGCCTTCGCGCCCGTTCCGGAGCCGTCCACCTACGCGCTCTTCGGCGTGGCTGGCCTCGTGCTGACGGTCAGCCTGGCGCGCCGTCGCCAGATGACGCTACGGGCCTGGACCCGACCCTCTTCGGTAACATAAACCGCCTCGCCGTCCTCAGCGCCGCGTGGCGGGCCTCCGGGTCCACCCGCGGCGCTTTTGTTTTCGCCGTTGGAACCTGGAACGATTCTCGTTGGCGTCTGCCTCTCGCTTGTAGGGCGACCGTCCCCGGTTGCCAAGCCGCACGGCAACCGGGACGGTCGCCCTACAAGAACCGGCCACGGCCTCGGCCAACCCGTTCGAGCAGCGCTCTAAACCCGCCCACCGGTTGCTCCGGCCAACGAGCATAGACCACCGCTACCGGCGGAGGGAGAAATGCTCCGGGGTCTATCCCGACCGCACCTCACCACGCCTTGTAAGGCAGGAATTTGCCCGTCAGCTCGATTTTCACCCGGTCCCCCTTCGGGTCAGGCTGACGGGACAGGAACATGGTGAAATCAATGGCGGACATGATGCCGTCGCCGAACTCCTCGTGGATGAGCGCCTTCAGCGTGTCGCCGTAAACGTGGATCATCTCGTAGAAGCGGTAGATCACCGGGTCGGTCGGGATCGCTTGGTCCCACTGCTTGTGGGGGAAAGCCTGGAGCGCGGCCGAAATTTCCGGTCCGAGGTCGAGCGCGGCGGCCACCCGGTCGGCGGCCTCCGGCGCGAGGCTGTTCATGCCGAGACACGCGCTGGTGACGAATGCCGGGCTCAGGCCGGCGGCGGTGGCGAGGGCCTCCCATTTCAGTCCGAGCCGGCCTTTGGCTTCGAGGATGGCGGCGGTCATAGCGGATTTGCCGGGAGTGGTTTGCACGGTGGCGACGATGATGAAAAGAGGGTGAGCCGTCCCACCTGCCGCACGGTTGACCACGGGATGGTCTGGCCGGTGAGGGCGCGAGCGGTGCCGGCTCGGGCGCGAGTCCCTGGTGACTGACGGCCAGCGTAGCAACGAACCGACGACCGGCAAGCAAAATTGGCAACGTCTCAATTTCACGGGCGGCGAGGGTAGGGCGGCTATCCCTAGGCCGCCCTACCCTCACCGCCCGATCTCAGACTGAGACATCCCGCGGCTCTCCGTCCCGGAACGAAGCGTCCCCGGAGCGGTCCCCGGTTCAGAGGCGCAGGCCCGGGTTGACCAGGTCCAGCGCTCGCTCCCACAGCCAGCGGCCGAGGGTCGTGCGACCGACCTCGATGCGGGCGCGGCCCATCAACCCGGCGCGCAGGCGCTCACCGCCGGGGTCGCGCAGGAGCGTTTCGGCCTCGTAATGGCCCACGCTCGGCTCCAGGGCGCCCTGGGCGTTGGCCTGGGCAGGCACGTCGCCACCGGCCACGCTGGCGCTGGCGGGCAGGGTCAGGCGCGTGAGGCTGGACACCGGCGCGGCGGTGATGGTGCCCGTCCACGTCTCGCCCGAGCGCGCCCCGAGGCGCACGGCGACGGGTTGGCCGACGGCGACCCGGCGCGCCTCGCTTTCGTCGAGGGAGATCACCGCGCGGTAGGTGTCGGCCGCCCCGAGCTCGCACACCGTCCGGCCGCGGGCAAGGTATTGGCCGACGAGGTTGGTCAACTCGACCCCGCGCACCACGCCGTCCCGGGGGGCGCGCAGGGTGCATTCCCCCAGCAGCCAGCGTTTGTGGGCGAGCTGGAGGTCGGTTTCCGCCTTCAGCCGGGCGAAGGACGCCGCGGAGCCCCGCACCGCGTCCACCGGGTCGGCCAGGGCTGAGCGGCGCTGCACCTCGTAGCCGGCGGCCTGGAGCGCGAGGTCGTCCACCTCCCCGGCCAGCTCGAAACTCTCCAGCCGCGCCAAGGGCTGCCCGGCGCGGACGCGCTCGCCGTCGCGCACGAACACCTCGCGCACGAAGCCCGGCGCCCGCGCGGCGATGGGCTCAATGCCAGCCTGTTCCAGGACGACGCCGCGCTTGATCCGGTCGCCCCACGGCAGGAACGCGCTGCCGACGAGCGCCACCGCCAGAAGGGCGGCCAGTCGCATCAACCGCCGGCCGGCGGCGGCGCGGGCGGCGGGGTTGGCCGCGGTGGATTTGATCAGCCGGTGCATGGGCAGGGCGAGGCCGGTGAACAGGAACAAGCCGACGTAGGTGCGGGAGAGGAAATCGAGCCCGTAGGGCGCCAGGGCGTCGAAGAGGTGCGTGGAGATGCGGTAGAGGATCAGCCAGCCGTAAAGGTAGCTCACCACGGCGTAGAGGCCGAACAGCGGACGGACCTCGTGCCCGAACACCCCCGTCGCCGTCCGGCGCAGCCCGAGCAGCCAGCGCTGCGCCCAGGCCGTCGCGGCGGCGTTGCTCTTGGCCTTGAGGTTGGGCACCTCCAGGGCGTCGGAGAGCATGTAGTAGCCGTCGTATTTGAGCAGGGGGTTGGCGTTGAAGAGCACCGTGGAAACCGTGCAGGTGAAGATCGTGTTGAAGGCGATCTGGTGCACCAGGCCCGGCTGCGTCGCCAGCCAGACCCAGGCGGCGACCAGGGCGAGGGTCATCTCCACGAAGATGCCGGCCGCGGTGATGAGGATGCGCTGGCGCTTGTCGGGCAGGACCCAGGAATCCGAGACGTTGCAATACAGATACGGGGTGAACATGATGAGCAACACGCCCATCTCGTGGACCTCGCCGCCGAAGCGTTTGCAGGTCAGCCCGTGGCCGAACTCGTGGATGGTCTTGATGCCCAGGAACGTCACCCACGTCAGCGCCAGGTTCTGCAGGGTGAAGAAGCTCGCCCCCTGCCGCGCCAGCTCGCTCCCGCGGTGGCCGAGCAGCCAACCCGTGGCGAGCCAGCCGAGCACGAACGCCGCGACGAACCCGCGGGTGTAAACCCACCCGAACCAAGGCAGCATCCGCGCCAGCAGCCGGTCCGGGTCGAACAGGCTGCGCTTGATGAACAGGATGCTGCCCACCGCCGCGTCGAGCCGGAAGCGTTTGCGCTGCCCGCGCACCGCCTCGATGCGCCGCAGGGCCGACTGCCCGCTGGTCAACAGCGCGCCGGCCAGGGCCAACTGGCGGGCCAACTGGTTCAACTCCTCAACCGCCCGCGCCGGCGACAGCGCCCGCCAGTAGGCGTCCTCCCGGGCCAGCGCGGTCGCGACGGCCCCGAGGGTCGTCCGGCCGTCAAAGCGCCGGGCGGCGAGGTAGTGCGGGCGCAGGAGCCGGGAGTAGGAGAGGGAAACCGGGTTCTTGAGGACGACGTAGGCCCGGCCGAGGTAGCGCTGCTCGCTGGCGGACAGCTCCGCGCGCAGGGCGGCGGGCGCGAGCGCGGCGGGGTCGGGGACGTGGTTGGCGACGGGAGCGGGCATCCGGGGAACGGCCGGGGAAAGGAAGCCGGGCGGACGGGTTTTTCAACACCCCGGTCGCACCCTGAGGGGGCGCGGCGAGCCAGCCGCTCACAACCCCTCCAGCTTCTCCCGGGCGTCCTTGACCTGGTTGGGGGCGCCGTTGAGCTCGATGACCTTCTGTAGGTCCGGCTTCGCCTTGGCCACGTCGTTCGCGGAGAGGTAGAGCAGGCCGCGGCTGTAGTAGGCGGAGCCGTCGCTGGGGTTCATTTCCAAGGCCCGGTTGTAGTCCGTCAGGGCCTTGGCGGTGGCGCCGAGCTGGACGTTGATGTATGCCCGCTGCTTGAGCAGGCTGGCGTCCTTGGGGAACGCGGTGATGAGCCGTTCCAGGTCGGGCAGGGCGTCCTCGTAGTTTTCCACGCGCGTGAGCGCCACGGCGCGCTGACGCAAGAGGTTGTTGTCGTCCGGTTTGAGCTTGAGGGCGGCCTGGAAGTCCGCCAGCGCGGCGGGCCAATCCTTTTTGGACAGGAGCGCCTGGCCCCGGCGCGCGAGCGGGACGGGGTCGGTCGGGGCGGTCTGGATGGCGGTCGTAGCCTCGGTGATCAGCTTGTCGAGCTCCCCGCTCTTGAGGTAGGCGTTGGCGCGCAGGTCGGCGGCGTATTTATTGTTGGGGTCGTGCTCCAGGGCGGCGTCCAGGTCGGCGATGGCCTTTTTCGGCTCGTTGGTTTTCAGGTAGAGATTGGCGCGCGTGGTCAGCACGTCGTCCCGGGCCGGGTCTTCGGGTTTGAGGGCCGCGAGGGCGGCGGAGAGGTCCGTGAGGGCCTCGGCGGGTTTGCCGGCGTCGATCTTCAGGCCGGCGCGCTCGCGCAGGGCGCTGACGTCGTCCGGCTTGGCTTTGAGCATCGCGTCCAGGTCGGGCAGGGCCTTATCGGGCTGTTTGAGGCGGCGGAAAATGGCGACGCGG
This sequence comes from uncultured Chthoniobacterales bacterium, assembly GCA_964243185.1. Taxonomy (GTDB): domain Bacteria; phylum Verrucomicrobiota; class Verrucomicrobiia; order Chthoniobacterales; family SZAS-18; genus CAXTFX01. Next base: position 20,069 of record CAXTFX010000002.1, on the reverse strand, counting down.
CGCCCGTGCGCGGGGAGATCGTCCGGCTTGGCCTTGAGGATCAAGTCGTAATCGGCCAGCGCCTCCTTGAGCTTGTTGGACTCCACCAGGGCGTAGGCGCGCTGGCGGCGGGCCTCCACGTCGTTGGGTTTCTGCTGGAGGGCCTTGTTGAGGGTGTCAATGGCGCCGGGGTAGTCCTTCTTGAGGATCTGGAGCTCCCCGACGGCCTGCCGGCTGGACTCGTCGCCGGGTGCCCGCTTGACGGCCTCGGCGAACGATCCCAGGGCGCCGTCGTTGTCCCCTTTCTTGCGCTGAACGATGCCGCGGTTGCGGTAGAACTCGGCCTTTTCCGGGTCGAGCTTGATGGCATCCGAGAAAGCCGCGATGGCCTCGTCGAGCTTGCCGGCCTTGGCGGCGGCGATGGCGCGGGAGTTGGCGGCGACGGCGCGGTTATCCTGGGCGTGAACGACCGCGGCGGGAGCGGCGGCGAGGAGCAGGAAGGCGAAGGAGGCGGCAGCGGACGGCGTAAACTTCATGGTGAACAACGGACAGGGGATAAACGGCGGAGGGTGCTAGACCGGCCGGGCAGCAACCCGCTCGAAAAATGCGCGCACCCGCCGTGTTTACAGCACGCCGACCACACCCTCGATCTGCCAGCGCCCGCCGCGGGGATCGGCGACGGCCGGGCTGCCCGGGGTGGCGGTGAGGGTGACGCGCACCTGGCCGTCCGGTTTGGTGACGTAGATCGTCGTCCCCGGCGTGGGCCGGATGTCGCCCGTCCCGAGCCCGCCGCGCTGGGTGGCCGCCACGGGCACGCCGCCGTCGGCGGTCACGAAAACCCCCGTGGCCGCGTCGCGCGCCACGCCCGGCAGGTAGAAGGAAAAGGTCTCCTCCCGCCGCGGGTGCTGCCAGTCCACCTCGTGAAAGTTGTCGAAGGTGATCTGCGCCAACAGCGCCTCCCGCCGGCGGTCCCAGAGCAGGACGTAGCGGATGGTGTGGCCGTTCACCCAGGTCTCGGCCCGGTCCGGGCTGATGATCTCCACCCCCGGGCCGCGGCGGTGGGGAACGCGGGCGGTCGCCGTTTCCCGCCCCGGCCCGGCCCACGCGGAGGCGGGCGGGACCACAAGGAAAAGCAGCGTCAGGGCAAGGCGGGGGCGCGCGGTGGGCATGACGGACCTTCGCACCGCCGGAGACTTCCCGCCAAAGCCAGCCGACTCCCTACATCCGGTGTTCCGGGGAGGCATTTCGCAGATTATAACACAAGAGGGTTGCCACACGCGGGGGACTTCCCTAACTTTGCCGGCAACTGGTCCTTCCTTTTCCCCATGCCGCTGCTGACCCTCTCCGAACTGCGCTCCCTCGCCCTGCGCGAGGAAACGGTGGAAACCTTGGCCCACGTCCAGGTGGACGCCAACCACCCCAAGACCACCAAGGACGGCAAACCTTACCGGGAAATCCACTTCATTGATGCCCGCGACCGGGTCATCCTGCGCGCCTGGAGCGACGCCCCCGTTTACCCCCTCTGCGCCGAGCTGGCCAACGGGCACTGCGTGGAAATCTCCGGCGAGTTCAGCCACCACGCCTCCTTCGGCCTGGAGGCCCGCCGCTGGACGTTCCGCCTGCTGGCCCAGCACGAGCAAGCCGCGCTCATGGCCGGTCCGACCGAACTGCGCGAGCGGCAGGAGGCCGGTTACTCGTTCATCCTGGAGTGCCTGGAAGCCCTGCGCGACCCGCGGCTGCGCTACGTCTGGGAGCTCTTCCTGGCCGAGCACGGCGAACGCTTCCGGCGCACGGCGGCGGCACGGACCTACCACCACGCCCGGCGCGGCGGCTTGGTGGAGCACGTCGCCGGGATGATGCGCGCGGCCGTGGGTATCGCGGGTGCTTACCCGCGGCTCAACCGCGACCTGCTCGTCAGCGGTGTGCTGTTCCACGACTGCGGCAAGCTCTGGGAGAACCACGTCCCGGAGGCCGGCTTCGGCATCGAGCACTGCGAGCAGGGCGAGCTCCTCGGCCACATCAACATGGGCATCGAGATCGTCAACGGCCTCTGGCGGCGGATGCGGGCTTCCTCCGCCTTCGCGGGCTGGCGCAACCTCAACCCGCCGTGCGAGAACGTGCGCCTGCACCTGCTCCACCTCGTCGCCAGCCACCACGGCGAGCTGGCCTTCGGCTCGCCCGTGCTGCCCAAAACGCCCGAGGCCATCGCCCTGCACTACGTGGACAACCTCGACGCCAAGCTGGAGATGATCTTCGGCGGCCTGGACGCCGGCAAGCAGGTCGCCCCGAACATCTACGACAAGGTGCGACCGCTGAACCATTACCTCATCGCCCCCCTGCCCGCCTGCGAGGCCCCGGCCGCGACGGTCCAGGAAGCGTTCGCCGACGGGCGCCCCCTGGCGGCCGACGCGCTGCTCGACCGGGCGGAGGTCCTCGGCGCCCCGCCCACCGTCTTCTTCGCCGTCAGCCGTGGCGGGGAGGTGTGAGGCGGACGGCGGGTTGAAGGGAACCCGCCGCAACCCCTTTCGGCACGGAACCATCCCCCGGCCGGCGTGCGAATCCGCCGCATGGCAAACCCCCGCGCAAAGGAATTCATCGAACAGGCCGTCACCCACACCGAGTGGATGGAGGAGTTGGAAAAGGACGGCACCCGCGACACGCTGCTGCGCGTGGCCTCGGCGCACGGCTTCGAGTGCTCGTTCGAGGACTTGCAGGCGGCCGCCCGCGAGGTCGTCGGCAGCGGCGGCACCGGGGAGCCGACTGACCGGCAGCCCGACGCCCAACAGATCAACGAGGCTGCCGCCGGCATGGGCGACGCGCAGGAGATGGGCTACGGCTCCGACACGGGTTACGCGATGTATTACGGGCTGGCGGGGTTAATCTTGAAGCTGAAGTAGCCGCATGGCTCACGGCAGCACCGCCCACACCTCCGCCACCCGGTTCTTCTCGACCTGTTGCGCGGAGAACATCGTCGAGCCGCCCATGCCGACGGCGTGCATGACGTTCTGGAAACCGCAGGAGTCCCGCAGCGCGTCCATCACGCTGCGCGCGCGCCGCAGGGAGAGTTGGTAGTTCTCCTTGGCGTCGCCCTTCTGGTCCGCGTAGCCGAGAACGACGAACACCACCGTCGGGTCGTCGGTGAACTTCTTGATGTCCGGCGAGGCGGCCCGGCGCTGAAGCTTTTCGACGTCGGCCTTGTTCACCGTGATGCGCCCTTTGTCGAAGGGCAGCGTCATCACCCGGCCCATGCCGCGGGCGCGGTCCACGGCGGCGTAAAGCTTGTCCTTGTTTTCCTGGGACACCTCCGGCATGAGGTCCACCCGGGCGAGGACCTCCTTCTTCACCTCCGCGTTCTCGCCGTGGCGCAGGTCCAGGTTCGGCGGCGCGGCGTCCGGGTCGCCGGGAACGACGGGGATGGCCCGGCGCACCTCCGGCTCCGGGGTCGCCGGGGGGGGCGTGGCGGCGGCGGCCACCTCGCTCGCGTGGCGCGCTTCCTCCGGGGTGAGGACCGGCCGGCCGCCGGACGGGCCGGCGGTCGCGGGGGCGGCAGCCCCCGCCGGGGAGGGCGTGACCACCGGCCGCTGGGAGCGCACGTAGGCCCAGCCCAATAACCCGGCGCCGCCGAAGAGGAGCGCCGCCAGCACCAGGAACGGTAGGAGGTGGAACTTTCGCTCGGCCCGACGCTGAAAGAACATCGTCTCGTTCGGGTCTCCCGACGAGAGCGACGCGCCGGGGGACGGCGGGGTGAACGGGGGCGGCACGGGTGGGGGGGAGTCGCGGCGGGGGAGCGGCATGGGGCAAAGCCCCGAGGCTGCGACACCTGCGGCCGGGAGTCAAGCGGCGACGCACCGGGGCGCGCGGCCGCCGGGCGGGGAAAGTGGTCGGGCTGGGGAGATTTGAACTCCCGACCTCTGCGACCCGAACGCAGCGCTCTACCAAGCTAAGCTACAGCCCGAATAACTGCCGTTGAACTACTTGCAAGAACTTCGCCAGCCGGCGGGCTTCCCGTTTAGACCGGCTTCGCACCCCGGGCCTCGCAGGGTGCAAGGCGGCCAGGGCGGGTGAGACCGGGGAATCCAACCGGCGGGCAAGTGTTTCTACCGTTGTTCAACCAACGGCGATATTATGCGGTCGTTCGTCACGAAGGCAAACGAATTCATCACCCACCCAAAACCGCGGACTGGACGCGGGCCGGCTGACCTCACCCATGAAAACCACCCTGCGGAACGTTTTGAACTCGCTCGGTCTGCTGGTCACGTTCTCCGGGCCGCTCGCCGGTGCGGCCGCCCCGGAGGTCCCGGCGGTCCTCCAGCCCCCGGCCGGCCAGATCCTCGCCCTCTCGCTCACCGCCCGGGGCGTGCAAATCTACCAGTGCCGCCCCGTGCCGGGCGCGGAGCCGGCCAAGTTCGAGTGGGCCTTCCGGGCGCCCGAGGCTGACCTCTTTGACGAGCAGGGCCGGAAGGCCGGCCGGCACTACGGCGGCCCGACGTGGGAGTTGACCGACGGCGGCAAGGTGGTCGGCCAGGTCAAGGCCAAGGCTGACGCCCCCGATGGCCGGGGCATCCCCTGGCTGCTGCTCGAAGCCGCCGGAGCCGCCGAGGGCGGCGGGGTGATGGGCCGGGTGCGGAGCGTGCAGCGGGTCAACACCGACGGGGGGCGAGCACCGGCGGACGAGCCGGCCGACCAGTCCCGGGTCGGCCAGGAAAGGCGCGTGCCCTACACCGCGACCTACCACTTTTTCGTCGCCCAGCCCTGACGGCGGCGGGTCGTCCCGCGACCAGCCGGAGTGGGACGGATGGTTTGGCGACGCTGGTTTGGAAAACGGTCCCCGCCGTTCACGGCCGCTGGCGGCGGAACGTCCCGACCGCGGCCAGCAGCGCCCCGGCGGCGACGGCGGCGACCGGCCAGGTGCGGGCGTGGACGAAGCCGGCGTCCGCCCCGCGCAACGTGACCCCACGGGCCACCTCCACGTAGTAGGTCAGCGGAAAGAGGGCCCCCAGACGTTGCGCCCATCCCGGCATACTGGCGACAGGGAAGAGGAGGCCGCTCAACACCTCCGGCGGCCGGAACGGGTCGCCCTCCGCCGCCCGCCGCCAGTAGAGGGCCTCCAGCTTGCTCAACGCGGGGTCCGTGCGGACGGGGTCGCTGTCGTCCACGAAGACCTGCACCGCGCCGTCGTCCGCCGCCGGGGCGGGTTGGTCTTGAGGCGGCGGCGGGGGGATCACGACGGCGATGAGCGCGTCCTGGGCGCGGAGCCTGGCGAGGGCCGCGTCCCGGGTCAGGCCATCCGCCGCCACCCGGAAAACGCCGGAGTCCCGGAGCAGGTTGACCAGGGCGGGGTCGGTCTCCACGCGGGCGAGGGCGACGGGAACCTCGCCGGACAGGGGCCGGATGGCGTAGCCGAACAGCGCGATCTGGAGCGTGGGGATCACCAGGATCATGGCGAGAATCACCGGGTCGCGCCGGATGGTTAGGCTCTCCAGCCAGGCTAGCGTGAGCGTCCGGGCGACGGGGCGGCGCCAGGCGCGGTCAGTGGGTTGCACGGTCGGAGCGGCGGAGGTTGACGAAAACGGACATCGCGTCCTCCAACGTGGCCTCCACGGGCTGCGGGGAAAGGCCCCGCGCCCGCAGCCAGGCGAGGCTGCCCGCCGACGGCTCCTCCCGGAAGATCAGGTCGAGGTGACGCGCGCCGGGCCGGGGGAAAGCCAGCTCGGGCACGGCCGCCTGGAGCGCGGGCAGGTCCACGCCCGCCGCCGCCGGGACACGCCCCACCTGCACCCCGCTGCGCCGGACGACCTCCTCCACGGTGCTCCGCGCGACTACCTCGCCCTCCACGAAGACCCCGACCTCACCGCACCGGCCGGCCTCGATCAGGTCGTGCGTGCTGACGATGATCGTCGCCCCCCCCCGGCGGCGAGTTCGACGACGGATTCCCACAGGTGCCGGCTCGTTGCCAGGTCCAGGCCGGCCGTCGGCTCGTCGAGCAGGAGCAACCGCGGCGCCAGCACCAGGGTGGCGGCGAACTGCGCGCGCCGCCCCCAGCCGCCGGAGAGCCGTCCGACCCGTTCGCGCGCGAAACGTTCCAGGCCGAACTGCCCGAGCAGTTCCGCCACGCGCCGGCGGGGGTCGGCCACGGCGTAAACCCGCGCCCGCGCCAGCAGGTTCTCCCCCACGGTGAGGTCCCGGTAGAGGGAGTGGTGCTGGGTCAGGTAGCCCACGGAACCGCGCAGGCGGGCGGGGTGCGCGCGGAGGTCCACGCCCAGCACGCGGCCGCCGCCGGCGTCGGCGGGTAACAGCCCGGCGAGGATGCGCAGCGCGGTCGTCTTGCCGCCCCCGTTGGCGCCGACCGCGCCGAAGACCTGCCCCGGGCCCAGTTGCAGGGAAAGGTCCGCGAGCGCGGTCGTGGCGCCGAAGCGTTTCCGCAGGTTCACCACGTCAACGGGCCACTCGCCGGCGGGGGAACCTTCAGGCGTGCTCATAAACGAAGCCCCCGAAGCTGTGGTTGGTGGACTCCGCCCGTGGTAAAGCCCCGAGAGGCGCGGGGTGCGCGCGTGCGCCTGCTCGCCGGCGAGGATGACGGCCCCGGCCCCGTCGCCCATCTGCACGAAGTTGACGAGCTGGGAAAAGTCCTCCGCCGCCCGCGCCGGATCGAAGAACACCGACCCGGTTTCGGAACCGACCACCGCCACGGGCCGCCCGCCGCCGGCCGCGCAGAGGCCCGCGGCGAACAACGTGGCGTTGATGAACCCCGTGCAGGCCTGCCGGAACTCGGCCACGGGTCCCTGCTAACCCAGGAGATGGGCGACCCGCGAGACGTTGCTCGGCACCGGCTCGGCGGGGGTCGTGGTGTGGCCGATGAGGTAGGCCAGATCGTCCGGCCGCAGCCCCGCTTGCGCGAGCGCCGCGCGCACGGCCCCGGCCGCCAGCTCCGGGTTGCCCTCGCCCGGCCGGGTGCCCTCCCGACGGTCCGCGAAGTCCCGGGCCAGGTAGCGGTGGTGAACGTTCAGCCGGCGGCTGACGGCCAGGGCCGTGCGCGTGAGGTCCACGCCGAACCGCTCGGCGACCCGGGCCGCCAGCTCCCGGGTGGTGATCGAACGGCCCGGCAGGGCCTGGCCGGTGCCGACGACCGCCAGCGCGCGCCCGTCCGCCCAGGTGCCCGGCGCCGCCGCCGCCTGACCCATCGTCCGCGCGTGGGTCCGGCTCACCGGGGCCGGCGGGGGATGAGCGGCCAGAGCGAGTCGCCCTTGCGGATGTGGCCCTCCGGGTCCCGCACCCAGAGCCCCTGCGCGAGGAAGTTGGCGTTGAGGTAGAGCCGGCCGTTCACGATCCGCCACTGTTTTGGGTCAACGTCCACGACGTCCCCCCGCGACACCGCGTAGGCGCAGTAGCCGCCGTATTGGGGCGCATACCGGGCCGGCTCCCGCGCGAAGGTTCACAAGGCTGGGAGGTCCCGGCCGTCGGCTCATTCCCGGGGTCGGCGCGGCGAACGCGGCCCGCCGCCGCTCGGAACAGACGCGCGGGGAGCCTTCCGGTCACGAAGTGCCCGTTGCCCAATCCTCCCGTGCCTGCCGCCCCGTTGCCCTTCCGCCTCGCCGCCTGCGACCTGGACGGCACCCTGCTCGGGCCGGACAAGACGATCAGCCCGGCCAACCTCGCCGCCGCGGCCGCCCTGCGGGACCGGGGCGTGGAGGTCATCGTGGTCAGCGGCCGGCGCCACGCCAACAGCGTGCGCTTCCACCGCGAGCTCGGGCTGGGGCCGGACGCGCCCATCGTCTCCTGCCTCGGCGCGCGCGTGGCCACCGCTGAAACGGGGAAAACGTGGGTCGAACACCCGTTGCCGGCGGAGTTGTCCGCGGAACTGGTCCACGAGGCCCGCACGCGCGGCTTCACCGTGATCCGCTACGGCCGGGAACACTTGCGTTGCGACGCGCGGAACCATTGGACGGACCTTTACGCCTCCCGCGTCGGCGAGCAGCCCGAGGTGGCGGCCGACGCCGACCAACTCGGGGCGGCGGGCGCCCTCAAGCTGGTCTGGTATGGCGAACCGGCGGCCCTGACCGAGCTGCGCCCGGGCCTGACGGAGCGTTTCCGCGACCGGCTGGAGCTGCTGCCGACCGACCCCGAGAACCTGGAATTCGTCGCCGCCGGGGTGAACAAGGCCGTCGCGCTGGCGCGGGTGGCCGACCGGCTCGGGGTGGCGCGCGGGGCGACCCTGGCCTTCGGCGACGGGGAGAGCGACGCGCCGATGCTCGCCTGGGCGGGTCTGGGCGTGGCCATGCCCCGCGCCGGGGAGCGGGCGCGGGCCGCGGCGGGCATGGTCGCGCCGGCCGGGGAGGACGCGAGCGCCTTCGCCCGCGCTGTCGAGGTCATCCTCCGACCTGGTTAACCGGGCGCCGCTCGGGGGTCGGACGCGCCGCCGGGATCAATGGTTCCTGGGTGGCGGACGGACCGCCCCCGCGGGGTATCAGCGCGCGGCGCACCCGGGTGGCATCCCGGCCGGGCGGGGCGCCGAAGAGACGCCGGTATTCGCGGCTGAACTGGGAGGCGCTCTCGTAACCCACCCCGAAGCCGACGCTGGCGGCATCGCCGGGCCCGGCCAGCAGCCGGCGGCGGGCCTCCTGGAGCCGGAGATGTTTCTGGAACTGGAGGGGGCTCAGGTTCGTCACGGCCCGGAAGTGCCGGTGCAGCGAGGGCGCGCTCATGCCCGCGGCGCGGGCCAGCTCCTCCACCCGGACCGGCTGATCGTAGCGGCTCCGCAGCAGTTGGATGGCGCGGCTGACCTGCGACAAGCGGCTGGCGGGCAGGGCCCGCTGGCGCAGGGACTCGCCCCGGGGTCCGAGCAGAAGGCGGTAGAGGATTTCCCGCTCGACCAAGGGAGCCAGGACGGCGATGTCCCCCGGCCGGTCCAGGAGCCGGAGCAGACGCAAGAGCGGCTCGAGCAGGTCGGCCCCCAGGGCGTTGACCGCCATCGCCTTGGGCGGCAGCGCGGTCGTCGCGCGGCCACCCCCCGCCGCCGGGGGCAACTCCAGGAGCAGCGCCGCCAGGGCGCCAGGGTCCAGGGCCAGGGTGGCGCCCAGGTAGGGCGCCTCGATGACCTGACCGGTGACGGGCAGGTCCAGGGAGGCGATCAGGTAGGTGCTCGGGTCGTAGTGGAGGACCTCATCGCCGAGGAACACCCGCTTGCGCCCGCGCGCCACCACGCAGAACAGGGGGTAGTAGAGCGCGCCCGTCGGCTCGGTGACGCCTTCCGAGCGCGTGAGGGTCAGCCGCGGGATGGCCGTGGGGGTCATCTCCCGGTGGCAGTGGCGGGCGAGCAGGGCACAGAGTTCGCTCATGCTCTACCATACGGGCCCCGCCCCGCGGACGGCAGGTGAAGTTCGCTCCCCCCCGCCGCGGGCGGCGTGGAAAAGGCCGGCGTTGAGCGTTTCAGGCAAGAACGGGAGCGCAATGGTCTAGGGCGTTGGCGTCGGGTGAGCGATGGTCGGCGTCATGAATCAGACCACCACGATGAACTACCAACTGCTCGGCCGCTCCGGCCTGCGCGTCTCCGACCTTTGCCTCGGCACGATGACCTTCGGCGAAGACTGGGGCTGGGGCGCGGCGAAGGACGAAGCCCGCAAAATCTACGACACCTACCGCGCGGCGGGCGGCAACTTCATTGACACGGCCAACATCTACACCAACGGCTCCAGCGAAAAGCTCGTCGGCGAGTTTGTCGCCGGCCACCGCGACGAGGTGGTCATCGCCACCAAATACACCAACGCCGCCGCCGGTTTCAGCGGCCAGCCCGGCACGGACGCCAACGCCGGCGGCAACCAGCGCAAGAACATGGTCCAATCCGTCGAGGCCAGCCTCAAGCGGCTGAACACCGACCACATTGACCTCCTCTGGCAACACATCTGGGACGGCATGACCCCGGTGGAAGAGGTGATGCGCGCCTTTGACGACCTGATCCGCGCGGGCAAGGTGCTCTACGTCGGCACCTCGGACGCGCCGGCGTGGGTCGTGGCCAAGTCCAACACCCTGGCTGAGTTGCGCGGCTGGACCCGCTACGTCGGCTTGCAGATCGAATACTCCCTGCTGGAGCGCACGGTGGAGCGCGAACTGGTCCCGATGGCGAAGGACCAGGGTCTGACCGTGCTGGCGTGGTCGCCGCTGCGTAACGGCCTGCTCACGGGCAAATACCTGCCGGAAAACGTGAAACAATCCGAGGCGGAAGGCGCCCGGATGCACTCCGAGATGATGAAGGGCTTCGGCGGCGTGGAGGAGAGCACCCACGCGACCGTCCGGGAGGTCGTGGCGGTCGGCGCGGAGCTCGGCGTCTCGGCCGCGCAGGTCGCCCTGGCGTGGCTGCGGAGTCGTCCGGTGCCGGTGATCCCGATCATCGGCGCGCGCAAGCTCGCCCAGGTCGAGGATAACCTCCGCAGCGTGAACGTGACCCTCTCCCCGGCCCAGCTCCAACGCCTGGAAAAGGCTAGTGCCGTTTCCCTGGGCTTCCCGCACGACTTTTTGGCCCTGGAACCGGTCAAAGCCATCGTCTTTGGGGGCCTGCGGGATCGGATCAAAGCCTGAGAACCACCCGCGGACTTCCCATCTGAACGTCGCCATGAGCAAACCCCTCGAGAATAAACTCGCCCTCGTCACCGGCGCCTCCCGCGGCATCGGCGCGGCCGTCGCCCGCCGTCTCGCCACCGACGGCGCCAGCGTGCTGGTCCACTACGGTTCCAGCCGGGAGGCCGCCGAAGCCGTCGCCCGCGACATCCGGGCGTCGGGCGGCGAGGCCGAGTTAGCCGGGGCCGACCTCGGCCGACGCGACGGCCCGGCGGCGTTGGTCGCCCAACTCGACGGCGTGTTCGGCGGTCGGTTCGCCGGGCGGCTCGACGTGCTGGTCAACAACGCCGGCACCGTGGATGTGGACCCGCTGGCGGAGACGACCGACGCGAGCTTTGACCAGCTCTTCGACCTCAACGTGCGCGCCGTCTTCCAGCTTTCGCGGGAAGCCGCCCGGCGCATGACCCGGGCCGGCTGGGGCCGCATCATCAACATGGGCTCGGTGTTCGGGGAGGCCGCCCCGACGCCCGGCCTGAGCCTCTACGGCGCCACCAAGTTCGCCGTGCAGGGGTTCACCCGCGGCTGGTCGCGCGACCTCGGGCCGGCGGGGATCACGGTCAACAACGTGCAGCCCGCCGTGGTCCAGCCCGAGCCCCAGCCGACCGCCGGCCCGACCTTCGACGCCATGAAACGGTTCACCAGCGTGGGCCGATTCGGCAAACCCGAGGAGGTCGCCGCGGCCGTGGCTTTCCTGGCCAGCCCGCAGGCCGGGTTCATCAACGGCACCAGCC
>CAXTFX010000002.1:0-8738 GCA_964243185.1 uncultured Chthoniobacterales bacterium | reverse complement strand
TCAACGTGGACGGCGGCTGGGCCGCCTGAGCCGGGTCGGGCGCCCAACGGTCCCCGCGGCGGGCGGCGGGTCGGCGCGCAGGCCGGCCAGCAGCAGATCGAGCACGGCCCGGGCGTCGGCCCCGGTGGGCGCGGGTTCCTGGACCACCATCGCCGGGTGGTGGAACGGCGCGGTGGCCTGCAGGAACGCCCGGGCGGCCCCCGCCGGCTCCAGCCCGGCGCGGAACTCGCCCGCGCGGACCCCGTCGGCGACGATGCGTTCCAGCTGCCCGAGCAGGGCGGCGACGTGCGCGCCGACGACCTCGCGGGCGCTCCCGGCGATGGCGTGGTAAACGCGGAAGAGCTCCGGGTCATCCCGGAACTTGCCCTGCTTGGCCGCGCGCAGCGCGTCAAACCACGCCGCCAGCCGCTCGCCCGCCGGCCGGGCCGCGTCGGCGGCGATGGTCTCCAGCGGGGCGGAGACGGCGTGCAGCCAGCGGGCGGCGACGGCGTCGAGCAGCGCCTTCTTGTGGGCGAAGTGCCGGTAGATGTTGGCGTGGCTCATGCCCAGGGCGCGGGCCACGTCCACCACGTTGGCCTTCGCCGCGCCGTGGCGACGCAGCACCGCCTCGGTCGCGTCCAGGATGCGTTCGGGTAACGGGGAGTCCTCGGCCATGCGGGAGACTCTAACCGGGAAAAGCCGGCGCACCGGGCTTCATCTCCCGACCGGCCGGCGCGCCCGCGGCCCTCCCCGTTCCCCCGGCCGCCCCCCTACTCACCGGGCCGGGCGGCCGTCATGGCGTCGTTGAACTGGGTGAAGAACCCTTCGTATTTCGCCTGGCCCCCCTCGGCGGCCGAGCGCAGGGGCCGCACCCGCTGCACGCAGACCTCGGTCGCGTCGGGCTGCGTCGTGAGGAGGTCCATCACCTCGGCGACGAACTCGTCCAGGGGCATCGCCTGGGGATCGTTGGCCTGGCGGTCGCCCATCAGGGTGGTCTGGACGTAGGGCGGGATGAGCTCGATGACCTCCACCGGGGTATCCTTGAGCTGGTAGCGCAACGATTGCGTGTAGGAGTGAATGGCCGCCTTGGTCGCGCAGTAGGTCGGCGTCAGGTTCAGCGGCACGAACGCCAGCCCGGAGGAGACCGTCATCACCGTGGCGTGAGGCTGCTCCAGGAGCGCCGGCAGCAGCGCCGTGGTGAGCCGCACCGGCCCGAGCAGGTTGGTGGCGACGGTGGCCTCCGCGTCGGCCAGGTGGTCCTCCGTGCCGGCCCGCAGCTTTTCGTTACGCATGATGCCCGCGTTGTGGACGACGACGTTTAACGCCGGGAACTCCGCGTGGAGCCGGGCGGCGAAGGCCCGGATGCTCTCCGGGTCAGCCATGTCCACGGTCAGGGCCTTCATGCCGGGGTTGGCTGCCAACGTCTCGTCCAGCGCGGATTGTCGGCGCCCGGAGATGATGACCTGATTGCCCCGGGCGTGGAAGGCTTCGGCCAGGCCGCGGCCGATGCCGGAGCCACCGCCGGTGATGAGGATGGTATTATCGGTAGTTTTCATGGGAATAACGTGGCGGCCGGAAGCTACACGCCAAGCCGGGAATTACAAATGACATAATCTGTTTTACGTCATCGTCCCGGTGCGTTGGGGTGGTGGCGCCCTGCGTGCGGGCCCCTTCCGAAATTGAAACGGTTGTCGCGGGTCCGGGGTTTTAGCGGGGGCAAAGGAGGTCAGAACCGCACGGAGAACCCGGCCCGGAGGCGGTAGGAGGGCACCACTTGGAAGTCCGTGTTGTCCCGCCGCACGGGCAGGTCCGCGCCCATCTCGGCGATGACCCGGCTGCCGACGCCGGCCAGCACGCGGGGGCCGACGTAGAGCATCGTGGCCCCCGTGTCCAAGGCCGTTTCCCCCCGGAACGTGTCCCGGTTCTTGTGCTCGCCGCTGACCACGAACTGCACGCCCAGCGTCGCCGGCCCGAGCCCGCCCACCCGGGTTCCTTGCAGCAGGAACACGCCGGGGCCGGCGTCGAAGGACACGTCGTTGGCGTAGCGGTAGTCGTAGGAGCCGGTCGTGCGGACGGAATACTGCCCGCTGACCTGGAAGAACGCGGCCCGGTAGCGCGTGAACAGCCCCGCGCCGAGCACGGCGTCGTAGGAGCCGCTGCCAAGGGTGAGATCGTGCCCGTGGATGCCGCTGGGCGGGGCGCCCGCGACCTCCGTTTCGCTGAACTCCTCCTTGATCCGGCGGGGGTCGCCGGTGGGGAATTTCACCCCGGCGATGAGGTTCAGCGACAACGTGAAGTCCGGCCGGCTGCCCGACCGGGAAGCCAGGAAGTCCCGCACCGCCGCGGCGTTATCGTTATCCTTGGCGTCCCTGGCGTCCTTGGCCGCCGGGCCGTTTCCCGTGCTCGGGTGCAAACCGCGTTCGATCCGCAGCGGGACGAAGTTAAAGAGCAGCGACACGTCGCCGAGGCCGCTCTCCGTGCCCCGGTCGGTGCGGAAGCCCGCGGGGCGCTTGTAGTCGCGGTAAACGAGCGGGACGTTGACCTGCACGCCCACGCGGTCGTTGAGGTTAAAGCCGGCGATGAGCTGGGTGATGGACGAGCGCTCGAACTGGTCGGCGACGTTGGCGACCTCGCGGCCGGAGCGTTGGGTGGTGCCGAAGAAGGTGTATTGCTCGGCGCTGGCGGCGTAGAAGCCGCCCCGCTGGGGCTTCAGCGGCTCGAAGTTGATCTCCTGGTTGGGCGTGTAGCAGCCGCAAACGTCGCAGGCGCGGGAGGTGGCGGCGGTGGTGAGGGGCAGGGTGAGGCAGGCGAGGAGAACGGGGGCGGTCAGAGCTTTCATGGGGAACGGAAGAAGCTGGGAAACGGACGTGCGGAAAGGGGGCGGAGGGCCGCCGACGGGCGGCGACCCCCGGCGCGCGACGGCGCGCCGGCACGGAAGCGAACCCCAGGCGGGGCGGGCCTCCGGAAAAAGCGGGGGAGCAACCGGCGAAAACCCGCCGGTGACTCAGGCCACGAAGGAGCGTGGCGGCGGCACGGGCGGAGCTTCTCGGCGCGTGCTCAAGACGCCCCCGGACGGCGCGAACCAGCGAAGCCGGCCGACCGTTAACCGGAGTTGAAACCCGTTCTCCGCCAGCACGCCCTCGCTCTTGCTCTTACCGGCCTTGAACTTCTGGCCGGCGGTCGGGGAGGAGGGTTCCGGCCGGGACGTTTCCCGCCCCTTGGCCACGGCGATCTCCTTGCACAACTCGCAGGGGTGCTCACCGTCAAAGGTCTGCTCGACCCCGACCGCCAAGCTGCCGCTCTCCCGCGTGTAGTCGGCCAGCATCCCCGCCCAGGCGACCGTTTGCAAAACGGCCCAGTGCCCGCCGGCGATGGCGAACATCGCCAGCGCGGCGCCGAGGAGGCCGATTTTGCGCCACATGACGGCGGCGAGACTACGGGTGCGGCGGCGCCGGGGCAAGCCGGCGTTACCTGGGTTCGCCCGCGGACGGGGTCGGCGACCCGGTGGCCAGGGGCGCACTGTCCGCACGAAGGCCGGCGACGCCGCCTTTGCCCTCCGCGTCCGCTGGACATCGCCGGGGCCATCGGCAAGCTGGGGGGCGCGATCCGCGGCGACCATGAAAATCCTGATCATTGACGACGAGCGCAACGTGGCCCGCACCCTGGCCATGACGCTGGAAACCGACGGCCACGAGACCGTCGCCGTGGAGAGCGGCGCGGGGGCGTTGCGCCAGGTCGGGAAGAGCGCGTTCGACCTCGCCTTCCTCGATCTGCGCCTCGGGCAGGAGGACGGTTTGGAGGTGCTCGCGCGGTTGCGGGCCGCGGACCCGGGCCTGACGGTCGTGCTCATCACGGCGTTCGCGTCCGTCCCGACGGCCGTGGAGGCGATGCGGCGCGGCGCGGCGGACTACCTGCCCAAGCCGTTTACCCCACCGCAGATCCGGCTCATCACCGAGCGCGTCGCCCGCACGCGCGGGCTGGAGGGCCGGGTGTCCGAGCTGGAAGCCCTCGCCGCCGCGCAGGCGCCGGAGGTGGACCTCCAATCGGACGAGCCGGCCGTGCAGCGGTTGTTGGAAACGGCCTTCAAGGCGGCGGCCAGCCAGGCGTCCCTGCTGTTGCTGGGGGAGAGCGGCACGGGCAAGAGCGTGCTGGCCCGCACCTTGCACGCGCGGAGCCCGCGGGCGGGGCGGCCGTTGGTCACCGTGTCCTGCCCGAGTTTGTCGCGCGAGTTGCTGGAGTCCGAGCTGTTCGGTCACGTCCGGGGCGCCTTCACCGGGGCCATGGCCGACACGCCGGGCAAGGTCGCCGCCGCGGCCGGGGGCACGCTCTACCTGGACGAGATCGGCGAACTGCCGCCGGAGATTCAGCCCAAGCTCCTGCGGTTGTTGCAAGAGCGCGAATACGAGCGGGTCGGGGAAACCCAGACCCGCCGGGCCGACGTGCGGGTCCTCTCCTCCACCAACCGCGACCTGACCCGAGCGGTGGCGGAGGGCCGTTTCCGCGAGGACTTGCTCTACCGGCTCAACACCATCGCCCTCACCCTGCCGTCGTTGCGCGAGCGACCGCGGGACCTCCCGAAGCTCGCCGCGTCCCACCTGCGTTTCTTCGCCCGACAGATGGGCAAACCGCGCGCCGGGTTCAGCCCGGCCGCGTCGGAGGCCATGCGGCGCCACCCTTGGCCGGGTAACTTGCGCGAGCTACGCAACGCCGTCGAGCGCGCCGTCATCCTCGGCGGCGGGCCGCTCATCGAGCTCGACGATCTGCCCGCCGCGTTGCGAACCCCGACCGTCCCCCCGGCGGTCGAACTCGGCGGCCGGGTCACGCTGACGGCGTTGGGCGACGAGCACATTCGCCGCGTGCTGGGCAAAACGCCTCGCCTGGAGGACGCGGCGGCGATCCTCGGCATTGACCTGGCCACCCTCTACCGTCGCCGGCGGCAGTGGGAGGGCGGCGCGAACGGCCACCGCGGCGAGGGCGCTTGAAAACGTGGGGCCGTGCGTTTTGCACGATTTCGCCCCCTGCCGCCGTGCAGCCTGCACGGTGAGCACGTTTGAAACGGGGCCGACCGCACCGTTTGCACCGCTATATCTAACTTGTTAGAAGATACTTATATGTTTGACGCGGGCGACTGGCACGGGGCGCGCTAAGGGGGCAGCGTCCCCGATGCTCCGTCACCGTATCCTGCTCGGCATTGTCCCGTTGATCCTCCTGCTCGTCGCGGTGGGAGGTTACGCCGTGTGGCTGTTCGTGCGCCTCGGGGGGGCCGTGAACACGACCCTGCGCGAGAACTACACCTCCATCGTCGCCATGCGCGACCTCACCGAAGCCGCCGGGCGCGTGGACCGCGCGCTGGCCTTCCAACGGGTCGGCGCGGCGGGTGCCGAGGAAACCCGGGCCGAGGTTCTCGCCCAGGCCGCCGTCTGCCGGCGCGGCGCGGACGCCGAGCTGGCCATCATCACGGAACCCGGCGAGCAGGCGATCGCGGACCGGCTCAAAGCCCGCACCGAAGCCTTTCTCGCGGCGGCCGGGGTCGCCGGGGACCAGTCGCCGGCTGGAGCCGACGAGCTGCGCCGTTCCCTGGCCGACCTGCTCGCCAGCGCGTCGGACGTTCGGCAACTCAACGAGCGGGCGATGACGCAGAAGGACCAGCGCGCCCGCGACGCCGCGGCCACCTCCACGCGCGTGATGCTCGCCGCCATCGCGGCCTCCCTGCCGTTGGGTCTGTTCTTCGCCTACCGGCTCTCCCGCGCGATCCTGCGCCCCATCCAGGACCTCACGGTTTCCGCGCGGGAGCTGGGTGAGGGCAACCTCGACCAGGTGCTCCCCGTCTCCGGCCGGGACGAGCTCGGGCAACTGGCCGACGCCTTCAACAAGATGGCCGGCAAGCTGCGCGAATACCGGCAAACGACCGACGCCGAGGTCACGCTCGCCCGGCAGGCCACCGGCATGACCTTCGCCGCGCTGCCCGACCCCATCGTGGTCTATGCCGACGACGGCGCCGTCACCTACCAGAACCCGGCGGCCGAGCGCCTGCGAAAAAAGCTCCACGGCGCGGGTGCCACCCCGCTGCCCGTCATGCCCATCGCCTCCGAGGTGCTGCGCGGCGGCGGCGATTACCTGCCGGACACCTTCGAGCGCGCCCTCTGCGTGCGCCTCGACGACCGGGAAACCTTTCTCCTGCCGCGCGTGGTCGGTTTCCGCGACACCCAGGGGCAGGTCCACGGCGCGGTGGCGATCCTCCAGGACGTGACCCGTTTCCGGCTCCTGGACGACGTGAAGACGAACCTCGTCGCCACGGTTTCCCACGAGTTGAAGACGCCGCTGACCTCTCTACGCATGGCCGTCCACCTCCTGCTGGAGGAACGCATCGGGGAGTTGAATCCCAAGCAGATCGAGCTGTTGATCGCCGCGCGCGACGACTCCGAGCGCCTGCTCGACCTCATCAACAACCTCCTCGACCTCGCCCGCCTGGAGGGTGGCGCCGCCAGCCGCGAGCGCCGGCCCAGCCGGCCGGACGAGATGGTGCGCCGGGCCGTGGCCGACGCCCGCGAACTCGTCGGCGCCGGCGGCCAACGGCTCACCGCGCGGGCCGACGCGGGCCTGCCGGTCGTGCTGGCCTCGACCGACCAGTTGGACCACGTCTTCGCCAACCTCATCTCCAACGCCGCCAAGCACTCCCCGGCCGGCGAGGAAGTCACCGTCGCCGCCCGCGCGGCGGACGGCGGCCGGGCGGTGCGCTTCTCCGTCGCGGACCGCGGCCCGGGCGTGCCGGCGGCGGAGCGCGAGCGGGTCTTCGAGAAATTCTACCGCCTGCCCGGCGAGTCGCGCGAGGGCGCGGGCCTCGGCCTGGCCATCTGCCGGGAGATCGTCCGGGCGCACGACGGCCGCATCGGCGTGACCGACGGCCCGGGCGGGCGCGGCAGCGAGTTCTTCTTCATCCTGCCCGTCCAGACCGCCCCTCCCACCCCATGAGCGCCAAGATCTTCATCGTGGACGACGAGCGCACCATCCGCCTGACCTTCCGCATGGCGCTCGAAACCGAGGGCTACGCGGTGCGGGAAGCCGCCAACGCCGACGAGGCGATGATGGGCTTCAAGAACGAGGCTTACGGCTTGGTCATCCTGGACTTACGCATCGGCGACGACAACGGCCTGGAGGTCCTGGAGCGGATGCGCGCCGCCGGGGTCAACACCCCGACGCTGATGATCACCGCTTACGGCAGCGTCCGCGACGCGGTGCAGGCGATGAAGCTCGGGGCCATTGATTTCCTGCCCAAACCCATCGAGCCGGCCGCCCTGCGGGCCGTCGTTGCCGATATCCTGCGCCGCCACGGACCAAACGTTTCCGACCCCGTCCCGGAGGCCAAGCCGCGCACGTTTCAGGACTTCCTGCGCGTCGCTAAACGCCAGATCAACCTGCGGGATTTTCCGGCGGCAGAAGACAGTCTCGCCGCGGCCATGGCCTTTCCCGAGGCCGCGTCCCCGGCCTCGGCCGAGGCGCACAACCTCCGGGGCGTGCTCCACGAGATGCGCGAGGAATTTGACGCGGCCAAAAAATCCTACGGCCAAGCCATCAAACTCGACGGCCGTTACGTCCCGGCGCAAGAAAACATGAAGCGCATCTTCGAGTTGTTCCATTTCGGCTCCAGCCGGCGGCCCTTTCATGTCGGTCAAGAGGGTTGATCCCTCGGTTCTCCAAAGTGATGAAGACGTTTCACATCCTGCTGGTGGACGATCACCCGGGCATCCGCTTCACCTTCCAGTTGGCGCTGGAGGCGGAGGGCCACCACGTCGAGTCGGCCGGGTCTGCCGCGGAAACCCTGGGGAAGACCACGCGCCAACGCTTCGACCTGCTCATCCTCGACCTGCGCCTGGGCGCGGAGAGCGGGCTACAGTTGCTGGCCAACCTGCGCGAGCGCGGGGTGGACTCCTTCGTGCTGATGATGACGGCCCACGGCACCGTGGCCGACGCCGTCGCGGCGATGCGGCTCGGCGCGATTGATTTCCTGGAGAAACCGCTGGACCCCTCCCGGTTGCGGGCCGCCGTGGTGAACATCATCGCGCGCCAACGGAAGGCCGCCCGCGTCGGGCCGGCCGGCAGCTACGAGCGCGAGATCACCGAGGCCAAGCACTCCCTGAACTGCCGCGACTTCGAGGACGCCCGCCGCCGGCTCCTCCGCGCCCTGGAACTCAACGGGCAATCGGCCGACGCCCACTACCTCTTCGGGGTGCTCCAGGAGCTGAACCACCGGCACGACGAGGCCCGCCGCTACTACCGCCGCGCCCTGGACCTCTACGCCGAGCACAGCCTCGCCGCCGCCCAACTCACCCGCCTGGGGCCGCCCAAGGTCGCTTTTCTCCGTAAACCCTGAACCACCCAATCTCACCATCCCGCCCTTGAAGAAACCAGCCTCGAAACCCGCCCTTCGCCTCCGCCGCGCCTCCGTGGCCGCCTCCCTCGGTCTGGCCCTCGCTGGGGTCGCCACCGTCCCCGCGCTCCGGGCGGGTGACGCGGACGACACCGACACGAAGGACGCCAAGAAGGTTGCCGAGAAAAAGCCCGAGCCGCGCGTGAAGTTCTACGGCTTGGTTGATGCCGGCGTGACCCTTAACGACCACGGCAACGCGGACAACCAGAACTTTGGCCGGCTCTTCGACGACCGGAACCGCGAGCCGCTGCTCAACCAGGCCACCTACACCGTCGAGCGCGCCTTGGCCCCGGAACCGGGCAAATTCGACTACGGCTTCAAGCTCCAGGCC
>CAXTFX010000001.1:0-35233 GCA_964243185.1 uncultured Chthoniobacterales bacterium | reverse complement strand
ATCTACCTGCACGAATGGACACTCTCCGACGCGAAGCCGTTCACGGTGGAACTGGTCAGCGGCGACCGCTTCGAAGTGCATCACCTGGAGGCGGTCGCCGTCGGGGGCGGCACGGCGGTTTACATCAGCCCCAAAGGGGTGCCCCACCTGTTTGACCACGAAAGTGTCAGCCAACTGATCCGGGAAACGGACCTACCCGCCAACGCGGGCAGCTAACCCCGTGACCGTGCTTCCTCTCCGCATGGACTTCGAGATCACCCACGTCACCGACTACACCTATGCCAACGCCGCGGCGGAGGCGTATCTCGAAACCCGCCTCGCCCCGCCGGACGAGCCGGGGCAGACTGTCCTACGCCGACGCCTGGAAATCTCCCCGGCCACCCGCACCAGCGGCTACACGGATTTCTTCGGCAACGCCGTCGAGTTCTTCACCCTGCCCTACCGGCACAAGTCCCTCACCATCACCAGCCGCGTGGACATCCGCACCCGACCCGTCCCCCGGCCGGCCGAGGCCCTGGAAATCTCCGTCAACGAGGCCCGCCAACTCCTCACCGGCGCGCCGCTGGCGGACGTGTTCGACTATGTCCAGCCCACGGAGGTCGTCCTCACCGGGCGGGAAGCCATCCAGTGGGCCAAGCGCTACCTGCCCGGCCGCGAGCCGCTCGGATCGGCCCTCTTCGCGCTCAACCGGGCGGTGTATTCCCAGTTCCAATACGCCAGCGGTGCGACCAATAATTCCACCCCGCTGCACGAGATCTGGAAGACGAAACGCGGCGTCTGCCAGGACTTTGCCCACGTCATGATCTCGGTCCTCCGCACGGCCGGCCTGCCGGCGCGCTACGTCTGCGGCTACATCGAGGCCGTGGCCCCGCCGGAGGCCAACGCGGACGCCGACCTGCCCGCCCGCGGCGCCCCGCGCACGACCCTGGTCGGGGCCATCGCCACGCACGCCTGGGTGGAGGTGCTCGTCCCCGGCCTGACCTGGGTGGCGCTGGACCCGACCAACGACCAGTGGTGCGGCGAGCGCCACGTCGCCGTGAGCCGCGGCCGGGATTTCCGCGACGCCACGCCCGTGCGGGGGACATTCAAGGGCGCCGGCCGCCAACGGATGAAGGTCAAGGTGTTCATGCGGCGGAAAGCGTCTTCGGCGCGGTCCTCCGCATGAGCGTTGACAACGGTGGCGTTTAAACCCCCCGGTCACGCCACCGGCACCAACCGCCGTTTGTCCCCCGCCGGACCGCCGCGCAGCAGGTCGCAGAGGACGCTGCGGTCGTCGGCGGAGAACACCTCCGCGTTGAGGTGCGCCCCGTCGCGGTATTGGGGAACGGTCATCAACAGCCGGTCGGCCTCCGGCAGCGCGTAGAACGGGATGGCCGGGAACAGGTGGTGCGTGAGGTGGTAGTGGATGCCGTGGGGCGCCACCGTGGCCCGCTCCAGGAAGGACGCCCGGTAGTTGCGCGTGTGGTTGAGGTCGTGCTCGCGCTCCACCCCGAAGTGCTCGCAAACCGAGCGGATGCGCGCATACATGGCCGCGAACGTCACCAACGGCAGCAGCCAATACAAGCCGAAGGTGCCCCAGCCCCCGACCAGCGTCAGGAACCCTGCCCAACCCAGGTAATACGCCAACCGCGGCCACGGGGAACGGGCCGCCGCCTTGGCGCCCTGCCCGGGGGCTTTACCGCAGGCCATGCGGATGAGCATCCGGGCGATCTCGATGGCCTCGCCCAGCAAAAAGGCGCGGGCGAAGACGGCGAGCACCTCCGCCATCGTTTTCGGGAACTCCCACTCCTCGCGCCCCGCCTTGCGCCGGTGGTCGGGGTCGTCCTCCGTGTTGACGTGCTGGTGGTGGAGCAGGTGGTTCTCGCGGTAGGACTCCGTGGAAACGAAGCCGGGCCACGCCAACAGCGCGTTCGACAGCAGATCGTTCCACCGCCGGGAGCGCAGGAACCGACCGTGGGCGGCGTCGTGCATCAGGACCAGCAGCGCGTGCTGCCGGCCGCCGATGACGGCTAGGGCGACCACGACGGCCGGCCAGTGCCAGACCCCGGGAACCAGCCGCGCCAGGATGATGGCCGCGGCGATCACCGCCCAGTCCCCCGCCACGCCGAGCCACGCGCGCAGCGGCCGGGGCCGGCACAGGCTCCGCAGCTCGGCGGCGACCGTGGAGACGTTGAGGCAGCCTTTGTCGTGGACCAAGACGGGACGGAGGGCGGAGACTGGCGTAGGGGTTTCCATGAACACCGGTGACCGGTGCGCGGGATGTAAGCGAGGGACCGCGGTTGTCAACCCCGGGTAGCGCCCGGACGCGGAATGCGATGGACAAAACTCCCTTCGTGGTGGACGGCGCGGTCCCTATGCGCCTCCGCATCGAACACCGCACCCTCTACCGTTACGAACGCCCCGTCGGCTTCGGCCCCCACCACGTCCGGCTCTTCCCCCGACCCGAACCTGGGCGCATCGCCCACCGCGCCGAGCTCGTCACCAACCCCGGCGCCGCCGTCCGCCACCGGCGCGACCTGTTCGACAACCTCGTTGCCCGCTGCAACTACGCCTCCGAACCGACGGCCGACCTGCGCTTCGACTTCACGGCCGAGGTGGAGCTGACCGAGCGCAACCCGTTCGATTTCCTGCTGGAGAACTACGCCGTGAACTTCCCCTTCGACTACGAGTTGGAGGACCGCGCCCGGCTCGCCGTCTATCTCGCCCCGCCGGAGGTCTCGGCGCGGCACGCCGCTCCCCTGCCCTTCTGGGAACGCCCGGCGGACGGCGGCGGCACCGTGCCGATGCTCGTGGAACTGACCAAGGCCTTTCGGGAACACCTCCAATACGAGCGCCGGGACACCGGCCGGGCGCGCCCCCCGGCGGAGACCCTGGCGGGGGGCATCGGCGCCTGCCGGGACTTCGCCGTGCTCCAGGCCGCCGTCCTGCGCGACGGCCTGGGCCTCGCCTCCCGGCTGGTCAGCGGCTACCTGTTCGAGGCCGGCGTGGCCACGAGCGAACGGCGGGCCGAGGGCGCCATGCACGCCTGGGTCGAGGTGTTCCTCCCCGGCGCCGGCTGGCTCGGGCTGGACCCGACCAACGGCATCTTCTGCGACGAACGCCACCTCGCCACGGCTGTGGGCCTGACGCCGGCGGACATCACGCCCATCGGCGGCGCCTACTACGGCTCTGAAAAGGTGGCGAGCGAGATGACGGCCAGCGTCGATCTGTTCCCGCTGGACGCCGCCCCGCGGGCGGAGTGACGAATGACGAATGACGAGAAAAGGACCACCGGGACCATGAGCGAGCTCCCAGCCAACGGCGGCAGCGAACAACCGCCCGCAGATCCCCTTCGTCCTTCGTCCTTCGTCCTTCGTCATTTTGGCGAAGCCGGTCCCGCCCCCGGCACCGCCTCCTTCGACAGCGAGGTCTTCGCCGGTCTGATCACCACGGGCTGGCAGATGGACATCGTTGAACGGGTCATGCTCCTGCACGTCGTCGGCAGCCTGAAGCCGCGCGTGTCCATTGAGATCGGCACGGCCGACGGGGGCAGCCTCTCGGCCATCGCCCGGCACACCACCGGGCGGGTGTTCACCCTCGACATCCGCCCCGACCGGGAGGCGGCCCTGGGTCAACGTTTCCCGAACGTCGAGTTCCTCGCCGGCCCCTCGCGCGAAACCCTGCCCGCGCTGCTCGCCCGGCTGAACGCGGAGGGCGAGGAGATTGATTTCGTGCTCATTGACGGCGACCACTCCGCCGGGGCCGTGCGCCGGGACATCGAGGACCTCCTCGCCGGCTACCAGCCGCGCACCCAGCCCTTGTTCGTCCTGATGCACGATTCGTTTAACCCCGAGTGCCGCCGGGGCATCGCCGGGGCCGATTGGGACGCCAGCCCGCACGTCCGCCGCGTGCAGCTCGACTACACGCCGGGCGTCTTCCCCGGCGACGGCCCCGTGGCCGGCCAGATGTGGGGCGGTTTCGCCTTGGCCGTCCTGCGCCCCGGCCCGCGCGCGGACGGTCGGCCGGCGAACGTCAAAGGCAACCGCCAGCACCTTTTCGACACGGTGCGCGCCGCTTCCATCCACCGCGTCGAACCCGCCTGATGAACGCCCCCGAAGTCGCCGCCGCCATTGAAGCCCGCCTCGCCGCCGCGGGCGTGCGCCTGACCCTCGGCGGCGAGCCCACGCTGGTCCCCGACGACCCGCAGGGCGCCGAGTGGCTCGTGGCGGCCGTCGGCCCCACCAAGCTGCGACACGCCTACCGCCTGGCGGGGACGCTCATCGGCCGGGGCATCACCCCCGGGGCCGCGGCGGTCCTTTCCCCCGGCAAACGTTACCCCGGCGAGACAAACCCGCGCTGGGTGCTCAACCTCCTCTGGAACCCGGACGGCGGCCCCCCGCTCGCCCCCCACCCGCCGGCCATCCCCGCGGAGGAGGAAAGTCCAAAGTCCAAAGTCCAAAACCTAAAATCCCTGCCCGCCTTCCGCCGCCGCCTCGCCGCCCGCCTCGGTCTGCCCGCGGACGCCTGGCTGCCCGCGCGGGACGAGGTTTCCCCGACCGGCCGCCGCCACGCCGCCGCCACCGCCCACGCCCTGCCGCTGGACCACGACGGCGAACGCTGGTTCACGGACGCGGCCGGCGCGTGGCGCGGGCTGCTGAGAACCGCGGGCCGCGCCCGCTTCCTGCCCCTGGTCAACGCCGCCGGGGGGGCGGGGCTGCGGCTGCCGCTGGGGACGCTGCCGCCCGACGCCCTGCGCCGGGCGTTGACGGTGGAAACCGACCCCGGGGACGGCGCCCTGCGCGTCTTCCTGCCGCCGCTGCTGCAAGCCCCCTGGCGGGAGCTGCTCGCCGCCATTTACGAAGAGTTGGAGGACGCCGGCATCCACGCCGTCCGCCTCGACGGCTACGTGCCCGCCAGCGACTCCGGCGCGTGGCGGCGCCTCGGGCTGACCGCCGACCCCGGCGTGCTGGAGGTCAACCTGCCGCCCTGCGAAAATTGGTCCGAATACGCCCGCTGGTTGTCCGACCTGGAAACGGCCGGGGCCGCCGTCGGCCTGCGCTCGTGGAAACGGCTGCCCGACGGCGCCGAACTCGGCACCGGCGGCGGCAACCACCTCCTGTTCGGCGGGCCGTCCCTCGAGGAAAACCCTTTCTTCACCCGCCCGGCGTGGCTGGCAACGCTGCTGGCCTATTTCCAAGCCCACCCCTGCTTGGCCTACGCCTTCACCGGCCAATACGTCGGCGCCTCCTCGCAGGCCCCGCGGCCGGACGAATCCGCCCGCGACCTCTACGACCTCGAGATGGGCTACCGCCACCTCGCCGGCCTGCCCGCCGGCGAGAATCACGCCTACCAGATCGGCGAAACCCTGCGCCACCTGCACGTGGACGTTTCCGGCAACGGGCACCTCTCCGAGACGTCGTTCGATAAATTCTGGAACCTCTCCGGCCCGGTCGGGGCCGCGGCGGGGCTGATCGAGTTCCGCGCCATCGAGAGCCTGCCGCGCGCGGACTGGATGGCCCTCGTCGCCCTGCTCTGGCACGGGCTGGCCGCGCTGACCCTGGAACGCTCCGGCCAGCCCTTGCCGCCGCTGGCGCGCCACGGCCTGCGGCTGCACGACGCCTACTTCCTGCCCACGCCGCTGTGGGAAGACTTCCGCCGCGTCCTCCACGACCTGCGCGCCGCGGGGTTCGCGTTCGAGGAGGCGGCCTTCCGCCCGCTGTGGGAGTGGCGCTTCCCGGCTTTGCTGCGAACGGACGGCCTCACCGTGCGCCGCGCCTGCGAGGGTTGGCCGCTGCTCTCGGAGACGCCGAGCGAGGGCGGGAGCACGAGCCGCTTCGTGGACACGTCCATCGAGCGCCTGGAATTCGCCGCCGCGCCGGGGTGGGCGCGGGCGCACCGCGTCTGGGTCCACGGCCGCGAGCTGTCGCTGAACAACCCGTTGAGCGTGAATGTCGTCGGGGCCGGCCTGCGCTACCGGCGCACGGCCCTCTACCCGTCCCTGCACCCCGGCATCCCGCCGCACCTGCCGCTGGAGGTGCTCATCACCTCCCCGACCCCGGACCACCCGGTCCAAGACGCCTACCGGCTGGAGGAAAACCAGCGGCAGTTCCAGCGGGTCCCGTCGCCCGAACGGGGGCCGGACCCCGGCAACTCCTGCCAGCGGTCCAGCCCCGAGCTATTGACCTACGACCTGCGCCTGCCCGCACCGGGGGGCGGCGGCCCGGCCGCCATTTAACGTTGGTCGAAGCCGAGCGCCTTGAGCGTGCGCTCGTCGAGCCGGCCCGTGACCTTCAGCCCCTTTTCCCGCTGGAAGCTGCGGAGGGCGCTGGCCGTGCCGGCGCCGAACTGCCCGTCCACGGAACCCCGGTAGTAGCCGCGCTCCTTCAGCTCGCTTTGGACGGCGCGGGCCATTGAGTTCGGCGAGTAGCGTCCCCCGCGGCCGCCCCGCTCGTCACCGTCCTCATCGTCGTCGCCGCCGCCCCGGCGGCCGCCGTTCACCTCGGAAGCGATGCGCCCGCTGTAAACGCGGTCCCCGTAGGGGCCGTCGCCGTAACCGTAGCCCCCGTAGCCGTAGTAGCCCACGCCGAAGCCCGGCCCGTAACCGCCGTAGTAGTAAGGGTAGCCGAACCCGCCGAAGAAGAACGGGTCATAGTAGTAGTAGGACCCCCGGTAGAAGTAGCGGGAACGGCCACCGTAGTAGCCGCCGTAACCGCCCCGGTAGAAGTTACGGTTGTTGCGGAACGACGCCCCGTTGTAGCCGCGGGCCCCGGCGGCGCTGTTGACGGCCCCGGACCGGGCTCCACCGCCGCCCGCGAAGGCCCCCAGCCGGCTGCCGCCGCCGCCGTAACGTTGCGCGTGGGAAGAGGACAACGGGGCGAGCAGCAGCGCCGCGCCCGCGGCTAGGAAGAGCGATATTTTGTGGGTCATGTTGGAAAAGGTTAAACCCCGTTTCAAGGCCGCAGTCGCGCGCGGGGGCCGCGGTTTAGGTGGTGGGCGGTGAGGGATTCGAACCCCCGGCCAACTCGGTGTAAACGAGCCGCTCTACCGCTGAGCTAACCGCCCTTGCCATTCCCGTTGTTATGTTTACGGAAGACGTTTCATCGCCGAAATTGTTTTGTCCGGCTCGGGACGAACTACCGGCAATGAACTCACCCACCCGTCCCCGTTCCCCTGCCGCGTCGGCGGGAAGGTTCGAGCAGGTCGGGGAGCGTCCCTACGGATATTCGTCCAACGGCATCTACTATGCCCGGTTGGAGGAGGCGGGCAAGGAGCTGCGCCGCAGCCTACGCACCACCGACCGCCCCTTGGCCAAGCGTCGGCTGGCCGGGTCGCAGGCCGAACTCGGCGGGATGCGACCTGCGGGCGACCTGCCCAGCTTGGCAGATCTGCGCGCGCGCTACCTGGCCACGGTGCGCCATCAAGGCCGACAAGACCCGCAGAAGCAAGCGCGGGGGGCACCCCCCCGAGAGCGAACGGGTGCTCCGAATTCGGGATGACAAACACGCCCCCGGCCCTCCGCGATGACTTTTACGTCCACCCCGCGTTCGATGGCGCGGGTGATAGACACGCGCCGGAGCGAGCGCTGGGTCTAAGGCGGCGGCTTCAGTCGTCGGCCGGCGCGGGGGACTTGCACTGTTCTACCTTTGTCACTTTGCAGGACCGGTGCCGGGGCGCACGCAAGTGGGCGTGCCAGAACGCCCCGGTGTCAGCGTCCGCACGGGGGAGCACGTCGGCTTGGCCCTCCTGGAAACGGCGTTCAGCCTCGTCGCGGGAGACGCCTTTCCAGGAGCCGGCCGTCTCGCGGACCTCGCCCCCGCGGCCGGAAAAGCAGAGGATGCGCCGGTCCGCCCCGCCAGCGCCTGCCAGCAGCTCCTCCCGCAGGAAGTCCATCGTGTCGGTGTATTGGGTGAACACCACCGCTTGAGCGTGACCGGCGGCCCGCAGCTCCTCCAGCGCCGCTGCCAACCGGCTGGCCTTCGAGTCCGGCGGCAGGGTGCGGATGGATTCCTGGAGGGCCGCCACGTCCCCCGCTTCCTCGCGGGCGAGGGCTTCCTGCTCGACACCGTCACCTCCTCGCGTCCCAGGATTTCCCCGGCGGCGTCGAACGCATCCCCCATCGTTTTCTCCTCGACCCGATCATCGCCGGGGTCGGCCGCCCGCATCCGGCGCCGCGCTCCTCCAAGGCTTGGCGCAGCGCCGCGAAGGGGGAAGCCAGCCGGCGCCGGTAGATGGTCATCACGAAACCCACGGCGTTCTCCTCCTTGGCGGTGGCCTGCTGGTGGGTCGTCTGGATGTAGTCCTCGACCGCCGCGTAGAAGATTAGTGGCCTCGGCGGGGGAAAGAGGGGCGAAACGATCCCCCACCGTCCGCCACTGCCGGCCGACGTTGGCCGGGGCCAGGAGGAGCATCCGTTTCGCCCGGCCCGCCAGCCACGCCTGACGCATCAGCAGACCGGCCTGGACGCTGTTGCCGAGACCGACCTCGTCGGCGATGAGCAGCCGTGGGGGCCGGTGGGAATAGAGTCACTGGAAGGCGCGGACCTGGTGCGGCCAGGGGGCGACGTTCGCGGTGGTCTCCCTCACCCGCTCGCCGCCAACGGTCACCTTCGCGGCTTGCTGGATGCATCCCCAGACCAGCCGGCGCAGGGCCGTCGGCGCGTCCGGGGCGGACACCGGGTCCGGCCGGGGAGCCGGGTCTGCGGGAAGAAGCTCTGGTTGAACCGGTTTCATCTTCTGCAAAACGGGCCGGTTTGTCGTTCTCCGGCAGGAAGCGCAGCCGGTCCGCGCGGGTGGCCTCCGGCACGTCGAAGGTGATGGCGTGCTTGGCCCGGTCCTCCCAGAGCCGGGCGAAGTTATCCTCCTCGGCCGCGACGCGCCCGGCGGCTTCCTCCCCCTTCCAGGAACAGAAAACGTGCAGGCTTTCCCAGTTCAGAGTCCAGCCGGCCGCCGGATCGAAGCGCGCTCCCCGGCGGCTGAAGTGCAGTGCCCCCCACGGCCTGCCGGTCGCCGGGTCCAGGGTGTGCAGCCGGTGAAAGACGCCGGCAACCTTTGCGGTCAGCCGCGACAGGGGCAGCCGGTCGAACTCCGCCCGCGGCGGCGGGACGTTGGGGCTACCAGGTGTTCCCTTGGGCATGGACGCGCGCGTGGGCGGGCACCTTCTCGGTTTCACCCGCGCGCAACGAGGCCAAAGGCGTCTGCCCGTCCAACTGGAGCCGAGGACTCAGGAAGTAGCGCATCACTCCCCACTGGTCCGTGCTGCGAAAGGTTTGGAGCACCTCCTGGATGCCAGGCAGCAGCACGCCCGCGCCGTTGAACTGCCACTTCGGGTAGTGGAAGCGGCCCCGCGCGTCCCGCCACGAGACGATGCGAAAGTCCCGGCGCCGGGCGTGCAGGGTGGAGGGGGTCAACTGAAACTCCTGTCAGAGGTCCTCTCCCGTCCAGGCCCCACCCTCGGCCACCTTGGTTTGTTTCACGATCCGGCGACCGGCTTCATAGGGGTCCCAGCCGGGCGGGCGTAGGTCCGGGAGCGGGCGTGACCGGGGCAACCGGTTCCAGCCGCAGCTTGCCGTCCTCTTCGCCGATCACCGTGAACGAGAACCCCTTGAGGAACAGCGGCCCCTCCGAAACCAGGCGTTGCCTGAACAGGGAAACGATCCGCTCGATCTCGCCCGGGGCAATGGCCCCCGTCGTCAGGTGCTCACCGCTGTCCACCCGCCGCTCCCGGGCGCCCGACGTGATTCTGGTTGCGCCCATGCCATCAATGTGACCAAAACCATCAATCACATAAAGTGCTTTCTGTTCTCACGTCCTTTCTGCCCCCGCTTCGCCCACCCACAACCCCAACCGCCGCGGCGCTTCCACCTGCTCGGAGAAAGCCAGGCGGCGCGGCTTCTCCAGCGCCTCGAGGTCGCTGCCAACTCCGCATACGTGACGTTGTCGTAGAAAGGCGGGTCAATGACCACGGCGTCCACGCTGGCGTCGGCGATGGTTTCGAGGGCATCGGCGGGGCCGCAGGTGACACACCGAGCGCACGATCTGACCATGCGCGTCGGATCAGCAGACACGCCCAAGCACGATCTGCACGCCATAACCTATTTATGCACGAAGAAAGCCTTTATCCTCAGCGAGGGTTATCCTTATGGTAAGGGGGCTTCGGGGAACAACGGATACGGTTGGCGAGCTCTGGTTGCCAGCGCGTGCGAACCGAACGAGCACCGAGGCGGGTCGCGGCGGCACGTCTGAGGTTGCCCTGGCTGGTTCCGTTGACGGCTCGCAGGGTGAACCGCACCACGGCGCGTGGGTTTCGGCCGTGGCGGATCAACGCCCCGCGCAAGACCGTGCTCAGGCGGGCGCTTTTCACCGGGGCCAAGCGGCCAGGGCGTGTTGGACCACCTGGTCGAGCTCACCGGCCGCCGCGCCGTCGCGCGCCTGCACCGAGAGGCCCTGGAGCACGGTGACGTAGAAGCGGGCGAGGGCCGCCGCCGACGTGCCCCCGGGCAGTTCACCGGCCCGGACACCCCGGGCGATGCGTTCCTCGAACTCCGCCCGCATGGCCGCACGCAGCCGCCGGTGTTCCTGCGCCAGTGGTTCCGTGGCCGGCGCGCAGGCCAGCAGCCCGCTGGACACCAGGCAGCCACGGGGCCGGTCTGGCCGGCTCACCGCCCTCACGGCGTGTCGCAACGCGGCAGCCACGGCGTCGCGGGCCGTGCCCGCCTGCGGCAGCAACGTCCTGGCGGCGCCGCCCGCCTGCTGGTAGCGCTCCAGGGCCGCGCGGTAGAGCGCTTCCTTGCTGCCGAAGGCCGCGTAGAGGCTCGGGGCGGCGATGCCGATGGCCGCCGTCAACTCGGAGACGGTCACCCCGTCGTAGCCGTGTTGCCAGAAGAGGGCCAGCGCCGTGTCCAGGGCGGCGTCCCGGTCGAAGCCGCGGGGGCGCCCGCCCTTGGTGGTGGCGGCAGGAGAAGAAGGCGGAGAACGTTTGGGCATGGCAGGACCGGACGATACGCAAAAAGCTTGACGCCGGCACGCGCCAGTTATTTAGTATTCGTTAAACAACACCCTGCACCGATGCCTTCACCTGATCAACCCACGCTCACTCGCCGCTCTTTCCTGGGACGCTCCCTGAGCGCCGCCGCGGCTGCGCTGGCGGCCGCGGGCGTTTCCCGGCGCGGCTGGGGTCAGAGCGCCGAGGCGCCATCGGGGGGTGTGACCTCACCCACCGGTGCCTTCTCCACGCGCACGCCCGATGGCTTGACGCTGGCGGCGCAGGCGCAGGGCGACCCGCAGGCGCCCGGGGTCCTCTTCATCCACGGCTTGCGCCAGAGCGGGTTGAGCTGGGACAAGCAGTTCGCCGACCCGGCCCTGGTGGGCTTCCGCCTGGTCCGCTTCGACCTTCGCGGCCACGGGGATTCCGATAAGCCCACCGCGCCCGACGCCTATGCGGATGCCGACCGCTGGGGAGACGACGTGGCCGCCGTGATCGCCGCGGCGGGGCTCCGCCGCCCCGTCCTCGTGGGCTGGTCGCTCGGCGGCTACGTGGCCGGCGCATATCTCCGCAAACATGGCGGCTCGCGCGTCGCGGGGGTTAACCTGGTCGATGCGGTCACCAAGCTGTCGGCGGATCTCCTCACCCCGCTGGCGGGCACCTTCGCCCGGACCACCACCTCACACGATCTGGCGGAGCGCACCGCGGCGACGGCTGACTTTCTGGACGCCTGCTTTCACCAGCCGCCCACGGGCGATGAGCTCCAGCGCATGCTGGTCGTCAACGGCATGACGGCACGCGCCGTGGGCGAGGGTTTCGTCAAAACCGGCGTGCCCGACCTGGAATCCGTCTTCGGGGCCTACCCCGGTCCGATCCTGCTGACGCACGGGGCGCACGACCGGCTGGTCCGGCTGGCCATGTCGGAGCGGATCAGGGCGCTCCATCCGGACCGCCCCCTCTCGGTCTATGCGGACAGCGGCCACAGTCCCTTCTATGAAGAGCCGACCCGGTTCGGGCGGGAACTAGCCGCCTTCGTGACGGACGCCAACCGGGGTTAGACGGCACCCCGTGAGCCTGGGTTGACGCGCCCTGCTGCCGGGCGCTGCCGTCGGGGTGGCCGCTGCCGTTCGTGTTCTGCCGGAGTGGCGGCCTGCCGACGCCGACCTTCAGAGCGGCCCGGGTGAAGTTGGGTTCCTCGGCCACCGCCAGGAAATACCGGACGTGACGAAGCTCCACGCGCGCTACTAATGCTGCGTCAGGTTACTCCTGTCCGTTTCAGGAAGCGAGTCCCAGGATGGGCGGATGCGCGCAAACGAGTTGGCGGCGGTGGAGGGGCGGCTGGAGGCGTTCCTGGGTGAACTGACCGGCTTCATGGGCCGGCGGGACCGGCGGGCGTGGGCGGGCACCTTACGTGCGCGGCCTGCTGCTCGACGGGGGAGGCAATCACCCCGATCTGCTGATAAACACGGCCGTAAGCTTGATCAACGTCGCGGCGAGCGCTGGCATCACTGACTTTGCGGGCGCGTTCTACGTCATGGCCTACATGGTCATTGTTGCCGTGCTGATCGCCAAGATTCCGGCAACCACATCGTAGCACCGGGCAGCGCCTCGGGAACCCTGCACGACTGCCGCGCCGCGGCCTGGAACCAGGCGGCTTTGCCGCCCTCATGACGCCCGGAGGCGCCATCAATCACGATTGGGAGCCATCCGATAGAACCTAGATCGGTGTCGAGTTGAGCGGCAGCCAGACCCGCGGAGAGCAGAAGCGGTGGCAGGCGCTCGCGCGGGATTTGCTCGAAAGGCGCCCCGGATCGGATCCCGAAATGCTCGTCACCCGGGGGCAGCCCAGGCGGAGGTTCGGGACCGAGCTCGGGAACGGTGAGCTTTGTCCTCGAAAAGTAGCAGGGGCCGCCGGGCGAGTGCCCGACGACCCCTGCCTGTTCCCCCCAGAACAAGCCCGACGTTATAGCCGGAAGGGAACCGGCACAAGTGCCGGTTATGTCACCGTCGTCGACAACTCTCCCCGCAGCCCAGGTCCCTCGGTAAACGGCGGGGACCGCAGGGTTTCGGGGGACCAAATTTCGTGTTGCGCTGCTGAGACTTGCCGTGTAGTGTTTACTACACAGTCCGTATGAGCGTGGCTCCGACTCCCCCCGCCTTCGCTGAACATCTGCGCGGTGCCCGGCTGGCGCGGGCGCAAGGGACCGACGGCCGCCGCTTCTCCCTGCGCGCGGTGGCCGGGCGCGTGGGCATCGAGCCCTCCTACCTCTCCAAGATCGAGCGCGCCGAGCAGCCCCCGCCCGGCGAGGGCGTCATCCGCCGGCTGGCCGAGGACCTGGGCGAGGACCCCGACGTGCTCCTGGCCCTGGCCGGCAAGGTCTCGGCGGACCTGCTGGCCATCATCCGCGCCCGCCCGCAACTCTTCGCCCAACTGCTGCGCGAGCTGCGCGGCCTGCCCGACCACGCCGTCGTGCGCCTCGCCCGCGAGGTGCGCGACGGGGAATGGTGATCCGCCGGTCGCCGCTTTCCCTTCACCCCAAACACCACCCAACCCAGAGAGAACCCGCCCCTGCCATGATCGAACTCCGTCACGACCAACTCCGTTTCGCCTTCCCGCAAATCGCCGCCGAACTGCGCGCCCGCGTCGCCGACTGCGTGGAGGAACGCCTCCCCTCAATCCTGGCCGGCGACCGCCAAGTCGCCGTGGACGCGCTCTTTCGCGACCGTTGGCGTGGGCACGCCAAGGATAGCGCCTTCCGCCTCCGCGCCGGGCGGGAGGCGGTGGCCTTGCGGGACGACACCCTGGCGCGCACGTTCCGGGAGTTGGCATTCAGCGCCGCGAGCCCTCCCGAAGACGATGGCGGCGGGGACGAAGGTCCGGCCACGCTTTCCGTCGAGTTCCAGCGCACCCTGCGCCTGCCTGACGACGGGCGCACCTATCCCTTGCCCGCCGGCTTGGGCCGTTTCCCCTTGCGCCACGCGGAGGATTTCGCCAACCGGCTGCCCGCGGCGTGGACCGAGCGCGGCGGTGTGCTGATGCCCATGTATCAGGCCGAGGCGTTGTGGATCAACTTCGGCTGGAACGCCTACCCGTGCGCGGTGAAGATCGCCGCGGGAAAGATCAACGCCGTCTCCGCCGAGGCCTGGCGCGCCGGGTTGCACCAATCTCCCGCGCAGGACTACGTCGTCGTGCCCGGCCAGCCGTGGCTGGACGGCTTCGCGGTGGCCCGCGGCGTCATCCGCCAGTTCGTGGCCATGCCGCTCGGGGGCGGGCACTCCGTCGAGGAACAACTCAGCGGCCGGGCGGACACCGGCGGCATCCAAATCCAGGTCCACCCGTTGCGGGCGGCGGTCCACTTCCAGGAAACCCTCCTGCCCCGGCTGCCGCGCACCTTGGCGGAGGTGCTGGCCAGGCTGATCCAGGTGCCGGCCGTGGCGACTTTGCGCCTTGACCGGGCGATGCCTTGCCCCTCGGCACCCCGCGCTTGCGCCGCCGCCGGCATGGGCCTGGGCATGGGCGGCAAGATGCGCCAGGAGATCCACGCCGACCGCCGGCCGCTCCCTGACTGGGATCAGGAGGTGAGCGCGCGCTGCTTCGTGCACCTGTGCAACTCGGCCGTGTGGCGGGAGATCACCGGCGCCAACCCGCCCCAGCCCCCCGTCACCCCGGGCGAATACGCCCGCGCCGGCCTGCCGTGGTTCGACCACTACGACGAGGGGGCCCCCGGCCGGCCGGGGGCCAAGGCGTTCGAGAAAGTGAAGAGCGTCTTTCGGTTCAGCAAGGAGAAGGGCGACGCCCCCCTGCCGGGCGGCAACGGGTCGGTGCCCACGCCGAAGGTGGTCCTGCTCGGGCCCTCGCGCCGCCCCGGTCAGGTGCGCGAATGGACGGAGGAGGCGTGAGGCTCTCGTGGAGGGCGTAGAGCAGGAGTTTGGCGTGGCGCGCGGCGGTGCGAACGGCACCGTTCAGCTACCGGGTGAAACTCTTGAGCACGTTTCGGCGGGTGAGCTTATCGGGCGGCCCAGAAATGGCTCAAGTCAGGTCGGCGATCATGGGGAACGACAACCTATTCCCGGACCTCACCGCGCCCTGGAGTCGCGGTTGGACCGAGACGATGGTCGTCCGGTTCCTCGGCGCGCCTGATCGCTGGGGGGGCGGTGAGCTACTGGCGCAACTACACCGGCAAGCGGCTCTACTCCCTCGAAAAGGTGGAGCAAACCGAGGCGGCGAGAGACTTCGCGCTTGTCTTCCGACGGTCGCTCGCCCGACGAAAGCTTGCCCACGAGCAGCAATCCTCTTTCCAGCGGGGGCGGGCGCAAACACGAGGCAGGGTCGCGGCGTGGCACGCTTCCCTTGCGGATGCGGATCAACGGACCCTGGCGATCCTTCAGCGAGCCGCGGATGAACTGCAAACCGCAAGGGGTGCAGGCTTCCGAACACCGCGCAAAGCATAGCAAATCCTCGGGCCGGGCCTATCCCCGCGGGGGAACTCAGCCACGATTTTTCTCCCGCAAAGCCAGGACGGCTCCTAAAACGTCAACCCAGCCGCGTTGGCGCAGCAAGGTGGTCGGCGTTGGGCTGCACGGCGGGGTCGAGCAGGGCGCGGCGGTGCGCGCTGTAGAAGGCCTGCACCAAGTCAGGGCTAGGCCGACCGCTTCGGGCCGGTGGCGCAGGATCAGGGAAAGGTAGCGGCTAATGGCAACGAGGTTGGGGTTCATGCGTGTGGATGGGATGCGCCCCCTTTAGTGGCGGCAGCATGGAGGGATCAAGGTGAGTGGACCACCGGAGCCTAATGTCCTCGGATCCACCCGGCGCGCCCCTCCAAACCCGCCGCGTGGACGGCCCCTGCCCAGTGGCAACGTTGGGCGGGGCCACATGGCCCGGACCCGCCACACTTTTCCCCTGCCCCGGCGTGATCCTCTCCGGTATGCTCTTGTTACCCATGCACCCCACCGCCCTCTCGACCGTGCGCCGTCCCGCCCTGCTCGGCCTGCTCTGGGGCGTCCTGGCCGGGGCGTCACCCGCCTTTCAGGCCGAACTCGACGGCCGGGCAAAAACAACCCTGGGCCTGGGCCTCGGGCTGACCTACGCCAGCGTGGGCCTGCTCGTCGGCCTTTTGCCCCGCCCCGCGAGGATGCACCCCGCCGTGCACGGGTTCCTTGCCGGTGTGGGCTACAGCGTGCCCGGGGCGGTGTTCACAGCCGTGCCCTACCCGTTGCGCGAGGACGCGCCGGCCTACTGGCGGGAGTTCGCCGCCGGGGGGCCGCGCGCCTTCGCCCTGACCCTGCTCTTCGGCGGCCTGGTGGGGCTGACCTGCGGGTTGATGCGTGGACGGCGCTAAAACGCTTTCCGGCGCCCGACGGCGACCAAGCGTCGGGGCGAGGTGCCGATGGCACCTCTCGGGTCATCGCAGCACAAAATGCCGCTACGACAGGCCGCTCGACTCCTTGAGCCGCTGGAAGAGGTTCTCACGCATGCCGAGGAGGGTGGTCACGACCTCGAGCGCCGTCGCCTCCTCCGAGCAGTTCGCGTGGTTGATCCGGGCGTCGTAGTAAACGGCATACCAGTATTTGTCCTTCGGGTTGGCCTCGGGGATGACGGCTTCCAGCTTCTTCTGCTCGTCCTGGCTGCCACCGGCCCGGAAGTAGCCGGTCCGAAGATCTGCCCGGGGCTTTGTTCCTGGTCGCCGCCGAAGCCGACGTGCACCGCGTCATTGACCGGCAGAAAGAGGTTAACTTCCTGCAGGAAGGCTTCGTTGAGCTCGGCGTCCGAGGAAGCGGACACCTCCCTACCTTCACTGTCGAGGAGGCGCGCGTTCTCCCCCCGGTCCTGTAGGGGCTGATGGATGCGCCGCAGCAGCTTACCCCGCAAGCTGGCCTACAGGCAGTCGCGCAGTTCGCCAACCGCGGTTGCCAGGTCTTCGATCTATTTGAAGGTAAGAAAGGTTTCTATCCGTTGGGCACGTTGGAGTTGTTGTAAGATTTTGTGGTCCATGCGTTGTTTCTTTCCTTGGTTGACGAGGTAACGCAGAAGGTTGCGATAGTGGGAGAGGTTCTCGCGCATCGCCCGGCCCAGATGGTCCGCCCCGTCCGACTTTCCCCCGCCGGCATCGCCATCCTTGAGCCCGGCGTCCAGCCAGGGCAGGAAGTGGGTGGAGAACGGGGTGCTCTGCCAGTTCACCTCCAACGCTTTTAGCGCAGCCTGGTCATCGGCCGCCGGCTGCCGGCCGCGGTTGAGGGGGGCGTAGAGGACGAAGATCTCTCCGGGCTCGACCCTTTGGCCAGGAGCTTCGTAACATACCCGGAGAGTTGCATGTGCTGGTCAACGGCCCCGTTGACCTTGTCTTCGATGAGCACGGCGAACCTCTCCGGCTCGTCGCACTCGGTGCATAGGTCCATGTATTCGGTTTCGACGATGACCCGGCAGCCCTCCGAGAGAAGGGAGCGGTGGCGGGGTGGGCGCCCTTCGTTCAGGAGGAAGCGCAGCAGGCTCCCCAACAGAAACGTCCCGCAGCCGTGCTCCGCGTCGGGATCGAGGAACCAGCCGAGCAGCCTGGAGTGGCGCGGCTCGAGGGGGATTGTCCCAGAAGTTTTGGAAGGCCCAGTCGTTGACGTCGCGCGCGAAGCGGTGGTCGGCCACGGACTTGGCGGCGGCGGCGAGCAGCCCGTCCAGCCGCGCGGGCCCGAGCCGGCGCGAGCCCTCGATGAGCAGGCGCGTGAGTGATGACTCCTCGCGCTGGCCGAGCAGCCCGCAGATGGCGCGCCGAGCCCCGAGCCGGCGTTCCTCCGCTCCGTAGAGCAGGTTGAGCGCGGGGGTGATGTTAGGGGACATCCGGCTGGGGGCGGGTGGGGATCGAGGTGGACGGAAGCATTGTCTGGACCCGGCGTCAGGCGAATTTGTCACCCTCGGGGGTAGTCGGTAACTTTGTCGGGGGATGCCCGCCTCACGCCGTGAAACCCAGGCGTGGACGGCGCGGGGCCGCCCCGGAGTCTCGGTCCCCGCCGGCATACACCTCGGCCAGCGAGGAGTCCTCTCCCGCGGGCAGGTTCCGGCCCAGGTGCTCGGCCAGCCGGCGGGTGCGGGCGGCCTCCATCCGGCCGAAGCGGCGGTGGCGGAGCAGACGGCCCGGACGCAGCAGGGCGGGGTCGAGGTCCAGCGCGCGGGCGTTGACCGTGCAGATGACCTCCAGGCGCAGGAAGTCGGCGAGCATGCCATCGGAGAAGTTCAGGATGGCGCTGACCTGGCTGCGGTTGTCGGCCGCCCGGGGCATGAGCGCCGCGTCGGC
Organism: uncultured Chthoniobacterales bacterium; assembly: GCA_964243185.1. Lineage (GTDB taxonomy): Bacteria > Verrucomicrobiota > Verrucomicrobiia > Chthoniobacterales > SZAS-18 > CAXTFX01. The sequence goes on along the minus strand of CAXTFX010000001.1, from coordinate 16,991 downwards.
GTCCTCCAGGATGACGACGAACTGGCGCTCGGCGTGGTGGCGGCGCTCCCCGGCCCAGAAGCCGATGAAGTCGGGGGAGGAGAGCACCTCCAGGCTGGCCGGCGGGATGAAGTAGAAGCGGTGGGTGTCCTTCAACTCGCCGGTGAGGTGGCGCAGATACGAGGTCTTGCCCGTGCCGGGGCTGCCCTCCAGGATGCACAGGCCCCACCTGGCCGCGCGCAGCTTCTCCGTGAAGCCCCGGTGCCAGGTGGCGCCCTCCTCGCCGTAGTGCAGGGCGAAAAGCCCGGGGGCGAGGAGGGTCTCCGCTTCGAGGGGCACGGGCTCGGTGTCAATCTCCCGGCCGTCCGTCTTGATGAGGAAGAAGGAGCCGCCCGCGGACGGCGCCGCTTTGGCGTGCTTGGCCGCGAAGTCCTCGACCAGCCGCTGGGCCCCGGCCGCCGTGTCGGCGTAGCCGGTCAGGTCGGTGGCGTCCACGTAGAGGAAGGCGTGGGGCCCCAGGCGGAAGGTGAGGGCCTCCCAGCGGGAGAGCTTCGACTCGGGGTCCACGGCGCGCACCGAGCGGAACAGGGTCTCGGCCGGGGTGCTGGCCACGGCGGCCTCCAGATCCCAGAGGCCGGGGGTATGATACTTGTGCAAGCGACCGGCCCCAAAGGCGGCCAGGACCGGCACGTGGGGCTGGAAACCGCAGTGGGAGAAGGCGTTGACGTCGGCCAGGTCACAGACGGCCGTCAGGGGAAGCGCCGGCGGGGTGGCCTCCGGGGAGGGCACGGGCGACGGCGTCCGGGGCGCGGGGGCGTCGGAGGCGAAGGCGAGGGGTGGTTCGGCGGTAGCAGCGGGATGCACGTCGGCTGGCACTCCGTCGCACGGCATCCCGTCCCCGGCCAGGGAAGCGAATGTTCCCGCCCCGTGTCCAACCCCTGAGCCAACCGCCTTTCACCCCGGGAACCCGGTCCGGCAGCCGGCGGATGCGCCGGGGGCTGACCACGGCTAGCAATGGGTCAGCCGCAGCGCCCAGCCGAGCTCCCGGGATTCCACAGTGGGGAGATACCGGCACACCGTTGCCAGCGCTCCGATGCTTGATGGATGGGCGCGACGGAGGTGCGCGCCTTGAACATCACCACCGGGGCGGAGCGCGGGGAAAGTCCGGGGCGTGCCGGCGCGCGGGGCTGGTCGCCGACCCGAACTTGCCCTGGGCGAACGAAAGGCGCTGGAGCGCATGGGCGTGCTCGCTCACGCCGCCCGGGGGCAGATCCCGCAGGAGCGTCTGGAGCGGCGGCGGCTATGGGCGCCCCAAACAAAAGCGGCGGTCACGCGGCTGGAAACGGTGCGCGCGGACCAAGGCTATGGGGGCAAAGACCTCACGGCGGAAATTAAGCGGCGCTTTGGCTGGGACATGCGGATCGCGCAACGCGAGCCGGGCAAGAAGGGCTGGCAACTCTTGCCCAAGCGATGGGTCGTGGAACGCGCCTTTGCTCGGTTCTACCGCTGTCGCACGCTCTGGCGCAACGCCGAAGCCAAGCGTGAACACTCGGAAGCAAACCTGTTTGTCTGCACGGTTCGGCTGCTCACGCGCCGACAGGCGGGGCAGACAAGCAAGTGGCACAACCAGCTTGCGTTGAATCTCGTTTAGCTTTCAAAACGGCTACTCAGGTCACTTCGGCGCTGCCTTGGCTCGCTTTGGTCGGCGGAGGCCCGGGGTCTGCGAACCGGCGTTATGATCTCAAGCCCCTTTCTTATAAGCTAACCGATAGATCAGCGGCTCCTTGAGCTTCGGGCTGGAGACCGTCACCTTCATCGTCAGCCCCTGGCCGTCGGCGCTCGGAGTGTATTCGTTGACCCGCTGACCGTCCTTGGCCACGAACTTCTGGCGGATGGTGTCGCCGGCGAGCGTGGTGGAGTAATCGAGCACCTCGCCGTCCTCCCGGGTCCACTTGATGGGCGCACCGTTCAGACCGGTCTTGATCGGCGCCCGGTTGCCCGTGACGATGGAAACCTGGTTGCCGCTGAACTCGAAGGTGACTTTCCGGTAGATGGAATTGGTCTTCGTCAGCCGGCTCTTGGCGATGGGGGCGACGATGAAATTCAGGTCGGCCACCGTCTTTTCGATGCTCTTATCAATGCTGTCGCTGCCCGCGGCGACGTAGGAGAAGCTGCCCTGGAGCCGGTGCTCGGCTACGGCGGCTTCCTGCGCCCGGGCGGGGGATGACACCGCGAGCGGGGCGGTGGCGGCGGTGAGCAGGGCGAGGGTGGCGAGCAGACGGGGGAACGGTGCGGGTTTCATGGCGCGGGCTTGGACGCGAGGGCGTTGGGAATTGTTCAAGGGTTCGCGGGGCAGGCTTCCCCCGGCCGGGCTAGAGTGCCCGGCGATGCGTTTTCCCACCCCGGCGGCCGCCCCCTGCGATGTGCTCGTCGTCGGGGGGGCCCCGGCGGGGGCGGCGGCGGCGGCGGTCTGCGCCGCGGCGGGCCTGCGGGTGCGGGTCGTGGAACGGGCCGTGTTCCCCCGCCCCAAGGTTTGCGGGGACTGTTTGAACCCGGACGTCTGGCCCGTGCTGGCCCGGCTCGGCGCGGCGGAACTCGTGGCCGCCCTGCCCCACGCCGACCTGCGCCGCGTCGAGTTCCTCGGCCGGCGCGGCGCCCGGGTGGGTTTCCCCCTGCCCGCGGGCAGCGAGCGCACGGTCAGGCGCGCGGACCTGGACGCGGCGCTGCTGACCCACGCGGCCAACCTCGGCGCGGAGGTCACGGCGGGGACGGCGGTTTGCGGGCTGCGGCGGGCGGCGGGCGGCGGGTCCGCCGAGGGAATCGTCGTGACCTTGACCGGGGGGGAAGAGGTTCACACCGGGTTCGTCATCGCCGCCGACGGCCGCAATTCCGTCGTGGTCCGCGCGCTCGGCCTGTTGCCCGCACCTGTCACCCGTCCGCCGTCGCCCGCTCCCCGCGTCGGCTTCCAGACCCACGTTCCCCGCGACCTCTGCCCGCCGGAGTTCGCCGCGGGGGGGCTGGTGCAGATGCGTTGGTTCCCCGGCGGGGGTTACGGCGGGCTGGCGCCGACGGGGGACGGGGAGTTGAACGTTTCCCTGGGCATCGCACCGGACCGCATCCCGGCCATGCGGGCGTGGGCGGAGGCGGAGCTCGGGCTGCCGGCGGATTGGCCGGGTTGGCAGACCATCGCGCCCCTGGACCGCGCGCCGCTGCGCGTCCCCGTGGGCCTCGGGGGCCGGGTGCTCGTGGCCGGGGACGCCGCGCGCGTGGTCGAGCCGTTCACGGGCGAGGGAATTTACTACGCCCTGCGTGCGGGCGAGCTGGCCGGGGAGTGCGTCGCGCGCGCCGCGGCGGGGGAGTGGAGCCTGGCCCGGGCCGGCCGGGAATATACCCGGCAACACCGGCGGATTTACCGGGAGCGGGGCCGGCTTTGGGTTAACCGCCTCGCCCGGGCCGCCGCCCTGCACCCGGTCCTGGCAGACGCGGCCCTGGCGGTCGCCGGCTGGCGGCCGGGCGTCCTACGCTGGCTGACGGCCAAGGTGGTGCCCCCGCCGTCCCCAAGCCCCGCGTCCGCGGCCCCCTGAAATCCGTTGGACGGGACGGGGGAACCGCAGCATCGTGGTCCCCCGCTCGCAAGATGATCGCTACCCTGCCCGTTTCCCTCGCCGTTTTCCTGGCCCAGGCTGCCCCCGCACCCGCGCCGGACGCCACCGCCGCGCCGGCCGCCGTCACGACGGCCACCACCGGCGCACCCGTTCCCGCCGCGCCGGCGCCGAGCGCGCCGGCCCCTGCATCGGTCCTGGGGCAGTTCGTGCCGTTCCTCTTCATCGCGATCATTTTCTACTTTCTCTTGATTCGCCCCCAGCAGTTGCGCGCCAAGCAGCAGGCCGCGCTCATTTCCTCCGTCAAGTCCGGTGACGAGGTGCTGACCAGCTCGGGCATCTACGGCACCATCACCAACGTCAACCCGGAGAAGAAGACCGTCACCGTTCGCATCGCCGACAACGTCAAGGTCGTAATGTCCCGCGACAGCGTCACCACGGTGCTCAACAAGACCGCGGCGTCCGCCGCGGCCCCCTCGCCCACGGCCGCCAAGCCCGTCCGTTAACCCCTGATTTCGTCCGCGATGTCCCCGGTCGTCACGTTCTTCCTCGGCCTCGCCGTCCTGGCGCTGTTCATCTGGTATTTTTCGGCGGACCCCGGCCGGCTCAAGCGCATCCTCGGCCTCGCCCTGACCGCGCTGTTGACGATCCTGTGCGTGGCCTCCGTCTGGCCGCCCTTTGACGTGCGGGACGCGGGCGGCAAGCTCGTTCAACCGGGCAAGATCCGCCTGGGCCTGGACCTCAAGGGCGGCACGGCGTTCCTGATCCGGCTCGTGCGCGAAACCGCGGACAGCAAGATTTCCCCCGCCGCCCAGGAGCAGGCCGTGGAGGTCATCCGCTCCCGCGTGGATAAGTTCGGCGTCGGCGAGCCCGTGATCTCCCCGGTCGGCGAGGACCAGATCCTCGTCCAGATTCCCGGCCTGGACACGGCCAAGATCGCCGAGGCGCGCGACCAGCTCCAGCGCGTCGCCAAGCTGGAGTTCCGCCTGGTCCACCCGCAGAGCGCTTCCATCATCGCCCAGCGCAAGGCCGGGCAGACGCCCATCATCCCGCCGGGCTACCGGGTGGAGGTCGAGGAGCGCACCGAGCGCACCGACGGCGCGACCTCGGGACCGTCCAACCGACTCAGCCGCACCAACGCGCTGATGAACAACCCGGCCAAGGACCCCGCGCACGAGAAGAAAGTCACCGAGGAGATCGTCGTCCACGCCCGCGCCGACATGACCGGCGAGCGGGTCAAGAGCGCCTACCCGTTCTTCGACATCCGGGGTTGGGGCGTCTCGCTGAACTTCGACGGGGAGGGCGGCCGGCAGTTTGCGGAACTGACCGGCGCGCACGTCCACGAGCAGTTGGCCATCATGCTCGACGGCAAGGTGGTGTCCGCGCCCAACCTCAACGAGGCGATCACCGGCGGCTCCGCCCAGATCACCGGCGGCTCCATGGGCGAAACGGAGTGCCGCAACCTCGCCAGCGTCCTGGAGAACCCGCTGCAAACCCCCGTCCGCATCCTGGAAGAACGCAGCGTCTCGGCCACGCTCGGCGCCGATTCCATCCGGGCCGGCATCGTCTCCGGCCTGCTCGGGCTGGCGCTGACCTTCGGGTTCGTGCTGCTCTACTACCGGCTGGCCGGCGTGCTCGCGTTCATCGCCCTGCTGGTCAACGTCGCGCTGCTCTTCGGCGTGATGAGCCTGTTCGGCTTTGTGCTGACGCTGCCGGGCATCGCGGGCGTGATCCTGACCATCGCCACGGCCATTGACGCCAACGTGCTGATTTACGAGCGGTTGCGCGAGGAGCTACACGCCGGCAAGAACCTCCGCGCCGCGTTGGAAGGCGCCTTTCGCAAGGCGCTGTCGTCCATCATTGACGCCAACGTCACGACGCTCATCACGTCCATCCTCCTGTTCTACTACGCCTCCGGGCCGGTGAAGGGCTTCGCCGTCACCCTGACCGTGGGCATCATCGCCTCGCTCTTCGCGGCCCTGATCGTCACGCGCAACCTGTTCGCCTGGGCTACGGACGTGGGTGGGCTGACGAAGGTGCGGATGCTGGACTTCACCCCGAAGCGGCACTTCGACTTCATGGGGATGGCGCGCTGGTGCCTGGTCGCTTCCACCGTCGTCATCCTGTTCTGCGCCGCGGCGTTCACCCTCCGGGGCCAGCGGAACTTCGGCATTGATTTCAAGGGGGGCGACCTCCTGGTCCTGTCCACGAACCAGACCCTCACCACTGAACAGGTGCGCGCCGCCCTCCCGGCGGACCAGCGCGAAAGCGTCGTCCAGTTGGAGCGCCGCGGGGAGGAGCAGTTCGTGGACATCCGCGCCAACGCCGGCTCGGGGCCGAAGATCGAGCAGGCCCTGCGCGCGGCGCTGCCGGCCGCCGGGCTGAAGACTTTGCAGTCGGACAGCGTGGGCAGCCTCGTCGGCAAGCAGTTGGCCACCAAGTCCGCCCTGGCCTTCGGGCTCGGCGTGCTGGGCATCCTGGCTTACGTGTCGCTGCGGTTTGAGTTCTCCTTCGCCATCGGCGCCGTCGTGGCCCTGCTGCACGACATCGTCATCACGGTGGGCGTGTTCGCGCTGCTCGGCCGGGAACTGTCGCTGGTAATGGTCGGCGCCGTGCTGACCATCGCGGGCTATTCCATCAACGACACCATCGTGGTCTATGACCGCATCCGCTCCGGTCTGAAGGAGGGCCGGCGCGGGAGCGTGCGCGAGATCATGAACGCCTCCATCAACGAGACGCTGGGCCGCACCCTCCTCACGGCGGGCGCCACGTTCATCACCGTGTTCGCGCTGTTCATCGGCGGCGGCCCGGTGCTGCACGATTTCGCGCTCGCCATGCTCATCGGCGTCATCGTGGGAACGTATTCGTCCGTTTTCGTGGCCTCGCCCATCGTGCTGTGGCTTTCCCGCTCCCGCGGCGACCAGGGCAACGACCTGCGCGCGCAGGTGAACCGGCCCAACAAGTCACCCGTCGCGGCGGTCCCCGTGCTGCCGGCCCGGGCCTGACCCCTTTCTTTTCACCATTCCGCTCCACTAAACCGAGAGAACACCAAACCAGAAAAACCAGCCATGCCAGCCGAAGTCCAAGTCCGCAAAGGGGAACCCGTTGACCGCGCCCTCAAACGCCTGAAGTCCAAGATGGACAGCGAGGGCATCATGGAAGAGGTGCGCCGCCTGCGCGCCTATGAGACGCCCACCCAAAAAACTAAACGCAAGGCCAAGGCCAACGCCAAGCGCAACAAGGTGAAGTTCCGCTTCAACCCGAACGGCAACGCCAACGCCGCCCCCGGTGGCGCCTCCGCCAGCCCGGCCCCGAGCGCGGCGGCTCCGGCAACCGCGTAAGCCACGCGAATCTTGTCCGCAGATGACGCAGATATCCGCAGATTATTTCAGAGGGGGTTCGGAGTTTCGACCAGGGGGATCGGGCCTCAGTTTGGCAACCTCGGCGGCGGCGGGGGTAGGGCGGACTATCCCTCGCCCGCCGCGGTTTTCCGCTTTCGGCGCGCTTTCCAGCGGCGGCCTAGGGATAGAGGCCGCCCTACCCGTCGCCGCCGGTCAAGTTGCGCCCGCTACTGCTAGAAGCGTTTGCCCGCCTTTCTCCACCTCAGAAAATAATCTGCGGATATCTGCGTCACCTGTGGACCGAACTCCGGCGCCTACTCGCACTCGCACACCACGCGGAAACCCACGTCGCTGGAAGCGAAGGCCGGCTGGTTGAACTTCCGAGTAGTGGTTTTCAGACTGGCGAAACGGGACTGCCAGCTCCCGCCGCGCAGCACGCGCTGGGCGCCGTGCATCGGGCCGCGGGGGTTGGTGCGCTCCGTGCCCTTGTAAGGCTCGTAGTAGTCCAGGCACCACTCCCAAACGTTGCCCGCGCAGTCCTCTACCCCGAAGGGACTCGCCCCGAGCGGGTAGTTGCCGACAGGAGAGGTCTCCGCCCAGCCGTCGTCAATCTCCGGGTCGCTCCAGGCGAACCGGGTGTTGCGGTCGGCGAAATTGGCCAGGTTGCCCTGTCCAAACGCCTCGCCCCAGGGGAACGAGCGGCCGTCCGGCCCGCGGGCGGCGTATTCCCATTCCGCCTCACTCGGCAGGCGGTAGCGCCGGCGCTCGCGCTGGCCGAGCCAGTGGCAGAACTTGATGGCCTCCAGGCTGGAAACGTAGATCACCGGGTGGTCGTCGCCGGCGCGCGCCCCGCGCTTGGCGCGGTGGGCGGGGTCGAACTTCTCGTATTGTTCGTTGGTGACCGGCTGCCGGGAAACATGGTAGCGCGTGAGGGTCACCCGGGTCAGCGGCGCCTCGTTGGCCGGCGCGCCCGCCGCGTCGCTGCCCATGTTAAACGTGCCGGCGGGGATGAGGAGCATCTCACCCCCGAGCGTGTTGATGAACTTCGGGAACCGGACGCGCTCCTCCGCCGGGGTGAGTTCCTCTGCCGGGGTGCCGTTCGCGCCCAGCAGCGGGGTCGAGCGGCCCGGCGCGGCCCCATTGGGGGCGCCGCCGAGCGGGCGGCTCCCGTTGGCCAGGGCGATGCGCGGATGGTTGATCCGGTTGGTGCCGATCCGCGCGGGGCTGACGGCAGCCACCGGCGCGGGGGCGGCGGGGGCGACGCCCTCCGGGGAGTCCATGTCCTCCAGGTAATCGTCAACCAGGTCCTCCGCGTCACCGGGGTCGAGGCCGAGGTTCTCGGCCATGTTGATGAAAGTGTCGCGCTGGTCGTCGGTCATCGCGTCGCCGTCGAGGCCGGAGAGCCGCAGCATCCGCCGGAATTCCTCCGCCGGGTCGTTCACCCGCTCCCGGCGCACGCGGCGGGTGTCCGGCGGGCGCCCCGGCCCGGCGCCCGCCACGGCAACGGCGGCGGCCACGCTTTCCACGGTGGGCGCGCCCGTCGAAGCGGTGGCGGTCGGGAGCGGCAGGTTCGCCTGGCGTTGGGCACCGGTGCCCGCGAGGCCGGCTTCGATGGCGCCCCGCATGTCCTCGGTGCCCAGACCGAGGGCCCGGCCGAGCCGGTAAAGGTGCTTTTCCTCCTCGTCGGTGAGAACGCCCTTGCCCAGGGCGAACTGGAGGAACCGGTCGAACTCGACCATGGACCCCTCCCGGCGGGCGGCCAGCAGGCGCTCGTCGTGGCGGGCGCGGTTGGCGGGGTTCAGCAGCTCCACCCGCGCTTCCGAGAGGCGGCCTGGCGCGTGATCCATCCCCCCGCGCAGGAGTTGGGCGATGGGGTTGGAGGGCTGGTTCTTGAGGGGCAGCTTCTTCTGCCACCAGACCAGCAGTTGCCGGCAGTTCTCCTCGATGAGGCTATCGCTGGGGTTCTCCTCCAGGGTCAGCCCGAGCCGGTCGTAGAGGTTATCGGATTCGTAGCGGTTCCAACCGTCCCACTTGCGTGGGTCGTCCGGGATGGGGGAAGGGAGCGCCATAGGGGGAACGACAAACCACCAAAGGCATCACTCGACGTTGATCAACGACAGGCTCGCCGTGGCGCTGGCGATCTCGTCCTTGGACAATCCCGTGTGCCGCTCGATGGTGGCTTTGCTCTGGTTGCCAAACGCATCCACGGTAACGTGCAGCACCTGGCTGGTGTCGTATTGGTAGGTCAGCTCCACCGGCGCGCCCTTGGGCAGGAACGCCGGCAGGTCAATGGTGCAGGTGCCCAGCACGGTGCACTCGCCGGGGACCGTGCTCTCGCCTTCGACGACGCGGACGATCACCCGTTGCAGGTTGGCCTGGGAGGTGCCGAAGCGGTTCTTCAACTCGCAGGGCATCTGCGTCATCTTCTTGATCATCGGGTAAACGTATTCCTCCAGGGTGCCGTCGTTCCAGAGCACGACGCCCAGGGTGTGGCTGGTGATGTTCGTGACCTGGATCAGACCGCCCTCCCGGGTGGAGAACCGCTCGCGTGTTTCCTCCGACACCGTTTTCTCCTCCGGCGCGGCTTTCTCCTCCTCCGCCAGCAGGCAGAGGATGCCCTGGATGGCGGCGCCGACGGCCACGGCTTCGTCCGGGGAAACCTGGTCGGCCATCGGCAGGCCGGACACCTCCGCGATCATGTGGCGGATCATGGGCATCCGGGTCATGCCGCCCACGAGGAGCACCTTGTCAACGTCCTTCCAGGTCATGTGCGCCTCCTGCAAAACGATCTCGCAGATGGTCTTGCACTTTTCGACGAGGTGCGCGCAGAAGTTCTCGAACTCGTCCCGGCTCAACTCCACCTTGATGCTCTTGCCGTTGTGGGAATGCACCAGGGTCGTGCGCGGGCGGCTGGAGAGCTGGATCTTGGAGGCCAGGGCGCGGGTTTGGAGTTCCTGGTAGCTTTGCAGGTCCAGCAGCGGGTTCTCACCGTGCAGCCGGTCGAACTCCTCCGCGACGAGGTTCACGATCACGTCGTCCCAATCCTTGCCCCCGAGCCGGTGGTCGCCATTGGTGGCGAGCATCTTGATGCCCCGGTTCTCGATCCGCATGATGGTCACGTCGAACGTGCCGCCGCCGAGGTCGAAGACGAACACCGTCTGGTCCTCGTCGAGCTTGTCCAGGCCGTAGGACAGCGAGGCCGCCGTCGGCTCGTTGATGACCTGCAACACGTTCAGACCCGCGAGCTGACCGGCGGTGATGGTCGCGGTGCGCTCGGAGTCGTTGAAATACGCCGGCACGGTGACGACCGCGTCGGTCACCACGGTGTCCAGATACCGCTCGGCGTCCTTCTTCAGCTTGCGTAGGATCAGCGCGCTCAGTTCCTCCGCCGTGTAGGTCTTGCCGGAGAACTCGCGCGCGAACTCCTCCTTGCTCTTGCCCATCTCGCGCTTGACGAAGTCCACGATCTTCTCGGGCTCCGCGACCGAGTTCTGCTTGGCCAGGGTGCCGACGACCGCCGTGCCGCCGTCGAAGAGAATGACGGACGGCGTGATGCGCTCGCTCTCGGAGTTGGGGATGATGTGCGGCTTGCCGTAGGCGTCAATGTGGGCGATGGCCGAAAACGTCGTGCCCAGGTCAATGCCGACAACCTTGCGCTTCTTGGCGGTGGCCGCCCCGGCGGCGGGCGGGGCCAGGGGCGTGCTGAAGGGGATGGACGGTTGCATGAAAACGGAGGGATTGGGAATGCGGGGCAGAGGCTCGGGCAGGGAACGGCATCTCTAGCTCACGGTGGTCTCGGGTTTGGGCTCGGTCCAGCGCCACGCGACGATCTCTTCCGGGCGCACGGCACGACCGCGCCAGTGGAAGCCCGGCCGCAAGCTGCGTGCCACGCGGCCGTCCCGCGCCGCGTCGGGCGTCGGCTCGAAGCTCATCACCCGATGGACCCGCTTGTCCACCGGCTCGCCGGCGGCGGTATCCTGACGCTCCACGTCCAGGCGCTCGAAGGTTTCCCGCAGGCCGTGGCGGGCGTTGTCAAAGTTCTGGGAAAACGTCGTCAGGAACTCCGTCTCACCGGGGTCGGCGGACGCCCTGGCCTGGCGCGCCTCGAGCTGCCCGAACAGGGTGCCGAGGTCGTCGAACAGCGTGATGAGGTCGCGCACGAACGGCTTCTGCATGGAGTCGAAGAGGAACCCGTCCTTGTAACCTTTCAATTCCGCGTGCAGCGCGTCGAAAAGCTTCTGGTTGGCGCTCTCGACGTTTCCCATCCGACCGAGCTGCCCGCGGATGCCCTCCAGCGTCGCGTGGACGGGCGCGAGGTCCGGCGCGGCCGTGGCAGCTTGGGCGGCAGCGAGTTTCCCCAAGCGTTCGCCCAGGTTCTCCACGCCCACGGCTAGCGGGCGGATCATCTGCCCGATGGTCAGCAGAAACTCGGCCCGCGCCGCCTTGGACACCGGCGCGCCGCCGGGCGCGGCACGGCCGCCCTGGGCCTCTTCGGCGAGTTGTTGCATCGCGTCGGCGAACGCCCCGTCCGGGGCGCCGCCGGACGGCACGTCGAGATCGAGGGAGTGAACGGCGGGGTCTGACATCGGGGAACAGCCCAAGCCGGAATCGCGCCACGCGGATCGAGTTTGCCGTTTTCCAGAGGAAAACCTTTCTGGAGGCGGCCTTGAAACCCACCTGTCAGACCTCGCCGGCCGGCCCCGAGCCGACGGCCGAACCGGGCTGGAGCCTCCGCGTCCGGCCCCGCAAGAAGTTTCCCCGCCCCCCTCCCCCCGCCCGGAGCCGGTGCTACCGTGCGGGCCGTCCCCTATGCCCCTCCCGCGCCTCCCCCTGCCCGCCCGCTGGCCCCGGTTGCACCTGCCGGGAGCGCTCTCGCGGGGGGATGCCCGCTACCTGCGTCTGCTCTACGCCGGGGCCCGTTCCCCCCTGCCCGCCGCCCCTGCCCGGCCGGAGCCGGCGACGTGGTCGGACGACGGGCTGACGGCGGCGTGGCTGGGCCATTCCACCGTGCTGCTCAACGTCGGTGGCCTGCGCGTCCTGACCGACCCCGTGCTGGGCCCCCGGGTGGGCATCCAGATCGGGCCGACGGTCGTGGGCATGAAACGGCTCGTCGCCCCGGCGCTGGGCGTCGGGGAGGTGCCGGCCCTCGACCTCGTGTTGCTCTCCCACGCCCACATGGACCACTGGGACACGCTCACCCTTGGCCGCCTCGCCCGCCGCCGGGTCCAGCGCCGGAGCCGCGCGGGCGGTCCGCCCCAGGTAGTCTGCCCGCGCGCCACCCGCGACCTGCTCCCCGGCGTCCGCTGGCGCCGCGCCGCCGTGGAACTGGCCTGGGGCGAGGGGCGCACCTTCGCCTTTCCCACCGGCCCCGCGGAGGTCCGCGCCTTCGCCGTCCGCCACTGGGGCGCGCGGCTGCGCACCGACGACCACCGCGGTTACAACGGCTACCTGCTGCGGCACGCCGGCTTCCGCGTCCTCTTCGCCGGGGACACCGCCTACGCCCCGCAGGAGTTCGCCGCCCTGCGGGCGGAGGGCCCCTTTGACCTCGCGCTCATGCCCATCGGCGCCTACGACCCGTGGATCGGCAACCACTGCACCCCGGAGCAGGCCGTGGCGATGGCCGACGCCGCCGGCGCCCGCGTGATCCTCCCCATCCACCACCAAACCTTCAAACTTTCCCGCGAACCCCTCGACGACCCCATCCGCCGGTTCACGGCCGCCCTGGCCGGCGACCCCGCGCGCGTGGGCGTCCGGCGGATTGGCGAGACTTGGGAAGGCGGAAGCGGAAAGGCGGAAGTGGGAAGTCAGAGGAGCAGCTAACGAAGGTCGGGAGTTCTGCACTTCCCACTTCCGCCTTCCCGCTTCCCACTTCGATGGACCCCCTCGCCAACAATCCTTTCGCCGTCCTGAGCTTCATCGCCGCGCCGGCGCTGTTGACCAACACCTCCAGCCTGCTGACGCTGGCGACCTCTAACCGCTTCGCCCGCGCGGTGGACCGGGCGCGGGCGCTGGCCAGCCGGCTGGAGAACGCGCCGCCCGCGGACCCGGAGAGCGAGGAGGGGCGGCTGTTGCTGTGGCAGTTGGAGAGCGCCGAGCTGCGGGTGCTGCGGGTCATCCGCGCGCTCTCGGCCTTCTACTTCGCCGTCGGGGCCTTCGGCCTGGGCACGCTGGCGTCCCTGGTCGGCAGCGCCCTGGAGTTCGTGCGGTGGGTGGCGGCCGGGCAGACCGCTTTCTGGCTGGCGCTCGCGGCGGTGGCGGGCGGCGTCGGCGGGTTGATCACCGGGGCCTCCCTGCTGGTGCTCGAGTCGCGGTTGACGGGGAACGTGCTGCGGGCGGAAGCGGATTTGATCCGGCGCAAAGCCCGCGAGCGCCGAAAGTCGGAGAGCAACCCCGGCGGGCGGCTGGCTTGACCTGACCGCCAGGCAGTCCGACGGGGTCCGCGGGGAACCCGGCGAAAAAAGCGGGCGCCGAGGCGTATTTTTCCCTTGCCGGTTGGCCGCCAAGGTCGTCATGCTCCGGGCTTCGCTTCACCCAACGATCCCATGAAACCCTTTGCCATCCGCCTCACCTCCACCGCCACCGCCGCCTGCCTGCTCCTGAGCGGGTGCGAGGGCATGACCTCCGGGGAGAGCGCCGCCACCGTCGGCGCCGTTTCCGGGGTCGCCGCCGGCCTCATCGGCTCCGCCGCCGGGTTGAACACCGGCCAGGCCGCGGCGCTCGGCGCGGGCGTCGGCCTGCTGGCCGCGGGCATCACCTACGCCGTCGCCGAGCACCAGGCCTCCGAGCGGCAGAAGGCCGTCGCCGAGGCCAACGCCCGGCGGGCCTACGCGCGCCTGAGCGCCGAGAAGAAGGCTGCCGTGCGCCGCCGCAGCCGCTACATCGCCGTGCGGACCGAGCGCAGCCGGGAGAGCAAGGGCCAGGCCTCCTGCATGGTCTATGACACCGAGCGCGGGAAGGTCGTCAACAACACCGTCTATGATTGCAAGGACACGCCTCCGCGGGACTCGACGGTGAAGTTCGCCTCCTACAACGCCACCTACGTCGGCGGCTGATGCGGAGGCGGCGGCGGCGGCCACCGGGCCGGGCATCAGGCCAACCGGGCGGCATACACCACGGTGCGGTATTCAAACCGCACCGTGCCGTTCTCCTGGCAACGGTCGAAGAGCGCCCGCAACTCCGCCGTCATCGGCCCGTAGGCGGGCGACTCCGCGGTGGGCGCGTAGGAGGAGGACAGCAGCCGGCCGCGCAGGCTCTCGAAGTCGAAGCTCTGCCCGGTCGGGAACTCCGCGGTGAGGAAACCAGGCGTCCGGAAGAACGCCGCGATCTTCGCGGGCGTCGGGTAGCGGTCGCTCACGGCCGCGTAATCCGTCCCGAACGTCCGCAGCAATCGTTCGTAACCCACGAGGAACGGCGTGCCGCCCAGACGCCGTTCGTTCCAGAACAGGGCCGCGGCGCCCCCCGGCCGCAGGAGCCGGACGAACTCCGCCCGCGCCCGCTCCGGCTCGAACCAGTGGAAGGCCTGCCCCGCCACGACGAGGTCCACCGACGCCCCCGGCAGCGGAACGGCCTCCGCCCGGCCGTCCACGACCTGAAACCGTTCGGGATAACGCGCCCCCAGTCCCCGCTCGGCCGCCCCGCGCATCCCGGCGTTGGGCTCCACGCCGAGCACCCGGTGGCCGGCGCGCAGGAACGGTTCGCTGGAAAGCCCCGTCCCCGCGCCCACGTCGAGGACCACCGCGTCCACCGGCAACAGCCCCCACGCCCGCAAAGCGTCCCGCACGGCCTCCGGGTAGCCCGGCCGGTAGCGGACGTAATCGTCCACGCGATGGGAAAAACGGCCCGTCGGGTCGCCGACGCCGGCGGCGGGGTTCGGGTCAGGGGAAAACGGCATCGCCAGGGCGGAGGTTCAGTCAGTTGCCGCCCGCCGAAACGCCCATCTCCTTCAGCGTGGCGGGGTCCGCGCCGAGGTATTTTTGCAGGAGCCGGTCCATCCCGCCGCGCGCCTTGAAGTCCGCCAGGAACGCGTTGACCCCGTTACGCAGTTCATCGCGCCCCTTCTGGATGCCGATGGCCCAGCTTTCCTGCTGGAACGGTTCCAGCAAGGCACGGGTCGTGTCCGGGAACTTACGGTTCAACCGGTAGATCGCAATCTGGTCGTAGAGGAACGCATCCGCCTTACCCTGGCTGACTTCCAACGCACAGTTCGCCGCCTCACCCAGCACCCGGACGTTGGCCTGCCGGAAGTGCGCCTGCGCGTAGGCGTAGCCCGTCGTGGCGTTCTTGGCCAGGACGGTGCGCCCGGCGCGGTCCACGTCCCCGATGTTGCGGATGTCCGACTTGGCGTTAGCCAGGATGGCCAAGCCGTTGGAAATGTAAGGAATGGAGAAGTCAATGGATTTTTTTCGCTCGTCGTTCACCGTCATCGAGGAGACGACGAGGTCAATGCGCCCGGTTTTCAGCGCGGTGATCAGGGCGCCGAAATCCATGTTCTCGATGCGGATTTCCTTGTGCAGGCTGGCCGCCAGCTCCCGGGCCAGGTCCACGCCGATGCCCGCCGGCTGCCCCCGCTCGTCCAGCATTTCAAAGGGTTGGTAGGACAGCTCCATGCCCACCACGAGCTCGTTGGCCTTCCTCCCCCCGCAACCTCCCAGCCCGCCGGACAGGAGCAACGCTAAGCACAACGCGACTAACGGGATAATCAAGACTCGGCGGCAGGGAACCGGGGCGTTCACGGCGTGCAGACTAACATCGGGACGCGCCGCGCGGAAGCCCCAAAAAATGGTTGGACGTGCCCGGAGCCCGATGTTAGGACCGAGCCCGCGACCCCCCGGAACCGCTGGTTCGTTCAACTGCCCAACACCACCCATGGAAACCGAAACCGTTCCGACCATCAACCAAGTCGTCGCCGCCGCCGCCAACCCGACGCCCGCCGAGGCCGCGCTCGTCGCGCGCCCCTCCCCCGCGGTCGTCTCCTCACCGGCCCGTCACCTGCGCGCCGGCGCCAGCCCCTTCCGCCTGGTCGTGGACCCGGCCATGCGCGCCGACCTGCGCCGGGGCCTGTTCGAGTTGATCGACCACCACGACGCCGCCCTGGCCGCCTACGTGGCGGACGGCAAGCTCTCGTTGGACTCCTACAAGGAATACATCGAGCTCTTCGCCCGCAGCCTGCGCGAGACGATGGATAGCCGCGAGGGCGTCCTCTACCTGTTGCGCTGCGCCGGCGTGGACCTCGGCGACGAGCAGATCAACCTGCAACCCGAGTGGCGCTGGAAGTAGGACCGCCCGGCGCCCGACCGCAGCGCTCACGCTGTCAGGTCCGGTTGACAGGAACGGGTGCGGGAGGCACGCTCGCCGGAGGCAGCGGTGTCTGCCCCCCGCTTGCTCCCATAGCTTAACGGATAAAGCATCGGTCTTCTAAACCGAATATTCCGAGTTCGATTCTCGGTGGGAGTGCCCGCTTTTTACCTCGTAAATGCTGCGGGTAAGCAGCTTATGCGGGAGTTATCTTTTTAGCTGTTCCGCGCCGTCCCACTCATTTCCGCGGCTAACCCCGTTCGTATCGCGCACACAACGCGCACAGGCGCGGCAGAGGGATAGCGTGGCGCGGGATGGCGCGGTATGCTGGCAGCATGGGCAGGGGCAAACTTCTTCCGAACCGTTCCCGCAAGGCGCGCATCTCGCCCTTGGACACCGCGGTCGGGCGGCAGGGGGTGGTGCGCGCAAAGGAATGGTTGTCTCGGAAGCCCCTGGTAATCCCGGCGGAGGTTGCCCCGGAACTACAATGGTCAAGGCTTTTACCCGGCTTTGAGGATGCCCACCGGAGCGCCGTTAAGGCGCGACTCGCTTGGGCGGCGGAGGGCCAGTATGTTCGCCTCCTCGCCGCCGAGAAAACCCCGGAGGACAGACGCAGAGTAAGGTTGCTGGAAGAGGTCCGGTTAGGACTTGTTTCCCCAGCCGAGGCCGGGGAGAAGCTTTTACGGGCCGCGCCGAGGGACCAGCAAAGGGCGGTGCTCCAGGCTTTGAGCGACGCAGCCCGCGAGGCCGACCGCTACCCGGAGCCGATCGCGGT